>JAJZCL010000080.1 GCA_021846165.1 Bacillota bacterium
GGAAGGCGCGTAAAAGATCCCAACGACCGCTGCCACTCGATTCAGCCACCCGTGAAACAACGAAAGGATCAAAATCACGACGCCCATCCCCAACCAGAATAGCGAGTACTGTTCAAGCAGCAGGCGCCTGCGCATCATTTCGATGACCGTCAATAAAAAAACGATGCTAAAGACCACACTCAACACATAGACGCTCAAAGCGAACCATCTCTCCTCGTCGTTTGTTTGCGAAGAACTTCCAAGCCAATGGCGAGCGTCACTTTAAACATGTAATACACAGATTTGAGCATAGTGATCGACGACTGGCCAGCTTGCCGCGCGTGCATTTCCACCGGCACCTCGCGCACTTTAATGTGGTGACGATGGAGCAGCACGAGCGCTTCCACCTCTGGGTAATCGAGCGGGTAGTATTCGCGAAACAGTTGAATCACACGGCGATCTGCCACGCGATAACCGGAGGTCGTGTCTTTCACTGGATAGCCCACGGCAAGTTGCACGAAACCGGAAAGCACAATCATGCCGATTCGCCGTGACCGCGAGGACTGGTAACCAGTTTTGGCGACGTACCTGGAACCAATGATCATATTGGCGTCTTGCTTGCGCGCTTCGGCCAACAAGCGCGGTAAGTCGGCCGGATCGTGCTGGCCGTCCGCATCGATCTGCACAGCGTAATCATAACCCTGTTTCACCGCATACCGATACCCGGTTTGCATGGCGCCGCCAATCCCCAAGTTGTCCGCTAGCGTGATCACCGCCGCGCCCGCCTTTCTGGCCTCGCTCTCTGTACGATCTCGGGAACCGTCCGATACGACAAGTACATCCACATCGCTAGATGCGGCAAAAATAGAGTGGATGACCTGTCCCACTGTTTTCTCCTCATTATAGGCAGGAATGATCACGAGTACCTGATGGTTAGACATGTGTATTCCCTCCTCGGCGAAATGCGATCCCGTAAGCGACGACGGCAGGCAACAGAACGCCCATCAGGATGACTAGCGGATACCCGTATCGATCTAACGGCAAAAACACCAGTTGCATAGCGAGTAGGAACAGGATCGACACCGCCAGCAGGCGCATTTGGCGGACGAACACGCCCGCAATCACTGCGATGCCCCCCGCGAACACGATCAGTCGATGAAATCCATCCACCCAAGCGATGTAATTGTACAGCCACGGCGACCAAAACAGAAAATACAGTTTGCCAATCAGGAACCATCCTAGGTACAGCCAGAAGTGATGCAGGAACCCCTGTTCGATCATGTGAATGGCATACGTCTGTTGCGATTCGTTGAGCGCCTTCGCCGCTGCCGCAAGCTGCGGGAACGGGGTGTGAAAGTACGGCGAAACGCCGGCCAGCAGGGGATTTCCCGCTTCGGTAGAAAGAGGGATAAAGTGATGAAAGTCAATCAAGTTGCGGATCCACCACGGCAAAAGCACGAGAACTGTACCACCGAGAAGCGCTCCCGCCTGCTTTGCGCCAACACGATAAGGAGTGGGAGAATCCAAGCGACCTGTTCTTGCTTGCCAAAGTATGCCTATTAAAAACAAGACCATCAACGGCAACACAAATGGTCGCACGAGTGTCGCAATGCCAAGCACAATGCCCGCAATCAGATAGAGAATTACATTTTTTTTTCGCAGTGCCAATTGCGCGAGATACAAAGCCAACAATGATAACGGCACGAACAAATTTTCCGTCAGCAGCAGTTCGCCCACATACGTGTTGGGCAGATACAAAGCGTAAATCAGCGCTGCGGCCAACCCCGCATAGCGGTTGAATAGTTCTTTTGCAAATAGGTAGGCAAGCAGGATACTTGAGATAGAGAGAATTTGTTGGACAAAATACGTTTCGTGCGCAACGCGTGCGATCGACAATAATTGCCCACCATGAAACCACATTGAAATTTTATATATCATTGCCAAAAAAAGTGGGTACCCCGGCGTACAGTAAGCGTCTGGTATGGCGCCGATCCCCATATAGCCGTTGACCAACAAGTGCCTGGCAATCGCATCGTAACGATACATATCTCCGTACAAATAGACTGGAGTATGGTGCCATAGCAGCAAGCGGTAAATCAAAGATCCGATCATAATCAGTAACAGTACCCCGTAATTCTGCAAAAATCGCATTCCTCGCACAGTCCGACCTCCATGTGACAGCAAACATCGAATACGTCCACAACGCTTTCATTATTCAAGAAATGCCCGTCCACGTCAAATGGTTGCGAATCTGGCATGCACAGTGGAGAAATTTGCTTTAAAATGAAGTCAAAATGGCGAAGTTCATCAACGAATGTCTGAGGGGGCGACTGAATGCGGCATCAACGCGCTTGCATCTTTGACCTCGACGGCGTGATCGCAGACACCGCGAAGTACCACTTTCTCGCTTGGCAACGACTCGCGAAAGAACTCGGGTTCACATTGACGGCAGCCGACAATGAACGCCTGAAAGGGGTCAGCCGCAGGCGGTCACTCGACATTGTACTGGAAATCGGCGGCATCGCGGTCGATGAACCGACCAAACTCGCCCTTGCGACGAAAAAAAACATCTGGTACATCGAACACCTGCACCGCTTGGATCGCTCGGCCATCTTACCCGGCGCGGAGCATCTGCTTGCCGAGCTGAAGGCAAGCGGCTGCCAGATCGCGCTCGGATCGGGAAGTAGTAACGCTAGACTCGTCTTGGATCGACTTGATCTTACGAGTCACTTTGACGCGATCGTCGACGGCACCAGGGTGACGCAGGCCAAGCCCGATCCAGAGGTGTTTCTGCGCTGTGCCGCTGACCTAGGTGTGACGCCTGCGGACTGCACGGTGTTTGAAGACGCGCAGGCCGGTGTGGAGGCCGCCGTTTGCGCAGGCATGCGCTGTGTGGGAGTCGGATCGCCGGAAACGTTACGCGGTGCGGATCACATCGTCACGTCACTCGAAGACGTCGCGCTGGAGTGGGTACTATGAAAGGGTACATCAAGCATGACGAGTGGCGGATCAGCGAAGAGGGGTTTCACCCAGACTTGCAGGAAGTGTCGGAAAGCGTGTTCAGCATCGGCAACGGCTATATGGGGCAACGAGCCAATTTTGAGGAGCGCTACTCAGGTCAAAGTCTGCAAGGCAGCTATTTCGCCGGTGTGTATTACCCAGACAAGACCAGGGTGGGCTGGTGGAAAAACGGGTATCCGGCGACTTTCGCCAAAGTGATCAACAGTACGAACTGGATCGGGATCGACGTAACGGTGAATGGCACTGCGCTGGATCTGGCGACCTGTCACGTGCGGGAGTTCCGGCGCGTCCTTGACCTGCGTGACGGGGTTCTTACGCGCACACTGATCGCCACGCTCCCCGATGGCATTAAGATCGCCGTAGAGACGAGGCGGTTTGTCAGCATGGCACGCCCCCAGATCGGTGCGCTCCGCTACCGCGTCACGCCGCTTGCGGGAGACGCAACGATCACGCTCACACCTTACCTTGATGGTGACGTCAGCAACCGGAACAGCAATCACGGGGAAAAATTCTGGGACGAGGTGGAACGCTTCCAGCAACCGCACTACGCCCTCTTGACCGTCAAAACGAACCAACTCGACGTTCACGTCGCCACCGCGATGACGTATCAGATCGCTAGCGATCATCAACTCGTCGATACTGCGCCCACCATGGCAGAACGCGATAAGTACGTTGCTCAAACCGTGACCGTCAAGGCGTGCAAAGGCGCTGCCGTCACAATCGACAAGTTGGTGGCGGGGGTCACGTCCCGCGACCATGCACCGGGTACGCTTGCCATGACGGCGCACGACCTCGTATGCGCGGCGAATGCCGCAGGCTTTGACGAACTCTTGGCGGAACAGCGGGCAGCGTGGGCGGCAAAGTGGCGTGACGGCGACATTGTGATCGAAGGGGACACGGCGGCGCAGCAAGGCATCCGCTACGCAATTTTTCAACTGAATCAGACGTACACGGGACAGGATGAGCGGCTGAACATCGGCCCGAAAGGCTTCACCGGGGAAAAGTACGGCGGCGGCACGTACTGGGACACGGAGGCATACTGCCTGCCTTTTTACCTGGCAACGGCACCGTCCGCCATCGCCCGGCAACTGCTGCTCTACCGCTATCGACACCTGCAGAAAGCGAAGGATAACGCGCGTCAGTTGGGCATTTCGCGCGGCGCGCTGTACCCGATGGTCACGATGAACGGCGAAGAGTGTCACAACGAGTGGGAGATTACGTTTGAAGAGATCCATCGCAACGCAGCCATCGCGTATGCGATATACAAGTACGTCAACGACACGGGAGATCAGGAGTACCTCGACGATTACGGGCTTGAGGTACTGATTGAACTCTCCCGCTTTTGGGCGGAGCGAGTCAACTACTCTGAGGCAAAAAAAGGCTTCGTGATCCTTGGTGTCACCGGACCGAACGAGTACGAGAACAACGTCAACAACAACTGGTACACGAACCGGATGGCCGCTTGGACACTCGATTACACGTTGAGGGTGATCGCGGAGTTGCAAGCGCGGGCACCAGAGCGGTGGTCAGCGCTGTCTACGCGCATCCTCTGGGATGAGAGGGAGGCCGAGCGCTGGCGTCAGATCAGCGCAGGCATGTATTACCCGATTGACGAGGAGCGACGGCTGTTTTTGCAACAGGACGGGTTCCTCGATAAGGAGATCATCCCGGCCAGTCAACTGCCACCAGAAGAACTGCCACTGCACCAGCACTGGTCGTGGGATCGCATCCTGCGTTCCTGCTTCATTAAGCAGGCGGACGTGCTACAAGGGTTGTTTTTCCTCGGCGACCAGTATGACCTTGACACCAAGCGCCGTCACTTTGACTTTTATGAACCGTTGACCGTTCACGAATCGTCGCTCTCCCCCTGCGTTCACAGCATTCTGGCATGCGAACTCGGGTACGGGGATAAAGCGTACGAACTGTATCTGCGCACGGCTCGCCTTGATCTGGACGACTACAACAATGACACGAAAGACGGGTGCCACATCACGAGCATGGCAGGCACCTGGATGGCGCTGGTGTATGGTTTCGGCGGGTACCGCGTGCGCAGCGGACGCGTCTGCCTGAACCCCTCGTTGCCGACACGCTGGCAGTCGTATGCCTTCAAGGTGTTGTTTCGAGGTGCCCGCCTTTGCGTCACGGTGCGAAAAAACGGGGTGAGTATCAGCAATGAAGCGGAGCGCGAGATACCAATTTGCGTGTACGATCGCAACTACACGTTAGCGGGGGGTAGCGTATTGACGATTGACCTTGAAACGGGAAAGGAACGGACATGACGCTTCCTAACGGTTACCGGGATCTGTTCATCGCTTCCTTTGGCGATTCCGTCTGGGAAGAGTACCTGGCGGCGCTCCAGCGCCCCCACACGCGCGGCCTGCGGATCAATCCCTTGCGCACTGGAACGGAACGCTTGCGCAGCGAGGACGCAATCCCCTGGGCAAGCGACGCGTATTCCCTGGATCTCAACTCGACCATCGGCAATGATCCGCTGCACGCGGCTGGCTGCCTGTATTTACAAGAGCCGACGGCCATGGCGCCGGTCACGGCACTCGCTCCGTTACCTGGCGAACGCATTCTTGACCTGTGCGCGGCGCCAGGCGGAAAAACCACGCAAATCGGCACGCTGATGCAAGGAACAGGATTCCTGCTCGCGAACGACCCCCACCCCGCCCGCGCGGAAGCGCTCGCGGAAAACGTCGAGCGATTCGGACTCCCCCACGCCGCCGTGGCGAACGTCGAACCCGAGCGCTTAATAGACGCTTACCATGAACACTTCGACGGCATCCTAGTTGACGCACCGTGCAGCGGCGAGGGGCTTTTCCGGCGCGACCCCGGTGCAGTCGGTCAGTGGTCGGAAGCGCAGGTAGAGCGGAACGCCGTGCGCCAACTGACCATCCTCGATGCGGCGTACCGAATGCTCAGACCGGGCGGTCGCTTGGTATACTCGACGTGTACGTTCAATCCGCTCGAAAACGAACTGGTCTGCGCTGCGTTCGCGCGCGCTCACCTGGATATGACCGTCGAGCCTGTGCGACTGCCGGGAAGCGAACCCGGACTCAGCGGCGCTCAACTCGCGGCAGCAGGCACGAGGCACCCGCTGATCGGACGCGCAAGCGACGCGCTGACGGCCTGGGGACAGGCGGACACCGGAGGAACGCAGGTCGGGGAGCAGGCAGACGCCGGAGGAACGCAGGTCGGGGAGCAGGCAGACGCCGGAGGAACGCAGGTCGGGGAGCAGGCAGACACCGGAGGAACGCAGGTCGGGGAGCAGGCAGACGCCGGAGGAACGCAGGTCGGGGAGCAGGCAGTGCCTACCGAACTCACGGCGCGGTTTTTCCCTCAACACGCTAACGGCGAGGGGCACTTTATCGCCCGCTTTCACAAACGAGCCCCCCGCGCAACACCGGCGCTAAAGCGGACAAAGACAGGACATAAAGCAGCGGGACGCGACCGCGCACGCACCGATCCCACCGAGCAATTAGCGAAGGAATTTGCCGATTTTGCACGACGCACCCTGCGTCCCGAGGCAGTGGAGGCTCTTCTAAGTGATCGAACTCTGCGAACGCAGGGCACGATCCTGTACGCAGTTGCTGCTGAAGCGCTGCGGGTTCCCGCTCTACTGCGCCCTGGACTTGCCTTGATGCGCCGCGAACGCGGGCATGCGGCGCCGCACCACGCCCTCGCACTTGCCCTGCGGTCATCAGACGCGCACACCGTGTTACGATTGCCGTATGGCGACCCGCGCATCCTTTCCTACTTGCGCGGCGAAACCATTCCCAGCAGCACGCGCGACGGGTGGACGCTCGTCGCGGTGGACGAGGCGCCGCTCGGGTGGGGCAAAACCGTCAACGGCACGCTGAAGAATCACTATCCGAAGGGGCTGCGACGGGCATATGCATTCGCCTTGGAAATATAAAGAGAATCGGCATGAATGGAAGCAGCCACACGTTTTGTACAAGTACAGACTCGCCCTCCTTTACATGCACACGCTCAAGCAACCTCAATATAAGGAGACTTTTTCCCTTGACCAATCAGGACTTAATCGCACTATCCATTTACCACGAGTCGGTTGCGCCTTACGCCTACGCACACGACGGCGACCTGTTCGTTCGCCTGCGCATTGGCGCCAGACTCGTCGCTCGTGTCGAGGTCGCGCACTTTGACAAATTTAACCCGAACGCCACGAAAGTGATCACCCCTGCATCTTGGTACGCACAGGACGGCTCCACCCACGACGTGTACCAGGCACGATTGGTTCGCGATACCAAGCGATTCAAGTACTGCTTTGTGCTGTACAGTGGCTCCGAAACGTACTGGTACAGTCGCCGCGGCCTGACCACAACAGATCCGGACGACCCGACTGACACATTCGAGGTCGCTTACCTAGGCGAGCGGGATACCTATCAGCCACCCACTTGGAGCAGCGGCACCACGATTTATCATATTTTCCCAGAACGTTATTGCAGAGGGCATAACGCATCACGGACGCGACATCACTTCGTCGATTGGGACGCCACGCCCACCAGAACCAACCATTTCGGCGGCAACCTGGCTGGCATCGTCGAAAAACTTGACGACCTCACCGACCTCGGCATCAACGTCATTTACCTGACGCCGATTTTTCGGGCACCCTCCAACCACAAGTACGACACGGTCGACTACTTCGCCATTGATCCGCAATTCGGAACGGAAGACGATCTGCGCAAACTCGTTTCGGAGTGTCACCAACGCGGTTTACGCATCGTTTTGGATGCGGTGTTCAACCATATGGGCAAACACCACCCGGTGTTTCAAGATTTGTTACGAAAAGGCAAAAACTCATGCTACTCCGAGTGGATTTACCCCAAGTCGTGGCCACTTTCGACGAAAGCACGCAATTATGAAACTTTCGCGTACGAACCGAGGATGCCAAAGTGGCGCACCGCCAACCCAGAGGTAGAAGACTATCTTTGTCGCGTTGGCGAGTATTGGATAGATAAGGCGGACATTGACGGGTGGCGACTCGACGTTTCCGACGAGGTGGAACATGCGTTCTGGCGACACTTTCGAGAGCGCGTAAAAGCGCGTAAGCCTGACGCACTGATTTGCGGGGAAATCTGGCAATTATCATCGCCCTGGTTGCAGGGTGATCAGTTTGACACGGTGATGAACTACCCGTTTGCACAGGCGGTGATTGAATGGTTGGCAAGGCAAACCATCGACGCCCGCGAGTTTGCAAGGCGCATCGAACAACTCCGCATCCATTATCCCGAACCTGTTCTCCCGACGCTCTGGAACCTCGTCGATTCCCACGACACACCAAGGCTGTTGACAGAGTGTGAAGGCGACACCACGCAGTCTAGACTTGCCAGCTTTGTGCAGTTCACGATGGCAGGAGCGCCAGTACTGTATTACGGCGACGAGGTGGGCATGATGGGTGGCGCGGATCCGCTCTGCCGAGGCGGTATGGTATGGGACGAGGCGCACCGCGACACCCAACTGCGTCACCACTACCGGGCGCTGATTGCACTGCGCCAGCGGTTTCGTGCGCTGCAAGAGGGAACGATGCGCCCGCTCTTGTCGGAACTTTGGCACCAGTCGTACGCATATGTGCGCAAAATAGATTTTGATCACGGCAGCACCCAGCAGGAAACCGTCATTTGCTTAGTGAACAACGCCCCGGAAGACATCGCGCTACAGCTTGTTGATCCACAACTTCCGCAAGGTCGGTACGAGTGCGTATTCGGCTCCCCCCTCGGTGCCTATGCGGATACGGGACAAGTTTTGGCGATTCCGGGCAAGAGTGCGTCCGCATGGGTGTGGATTGAGGATAAGCGCTAATCGGACATTCGCCCACCCTACTTCGGACGCAGTACAGTCACGCTTCAGATTCGCTTTAAGTACACACGAACTTCCTCTAAGGGAATATCTAACAAATCAGCGATTCGTTCTTCCGATTCCCCTTTTTGCTGCATCGAACGCACGTTTCGAGCCTGTGTTTCCATGCGACCTTCCTTGCGGCCTTTCTTCAACCTCGTCAATCTTTCGTGTGAGCGTTAAGACCTCATCAAACGCTACCTTCTGCGTGAGTTTCTCAAAATGCATATGAAACGCGAACGCGGGTCGTACCCGATCCTGCGGTGTCCACTCGTGATGCGGTGGTCGGCAATCTTGGCGTGAATCCTCGCTACTTTGATTCTGGCTTTGTCGCGGTTCTTAGAGCCTTTTTGCTTTTTGGATAGGCGCTTTTGAGCCTTGGCAAGTCGCTCTTCTCATCCTTGCGGAAGAATCGCTCATTTCCCACTTTCTCCCCAGTGGATAGGATGACCGCATCCAAAAGGCCAAGATCAATGCCAACTTGCTGATCCATCTCAGGCAATGGCGTGATGTCTTCTTCTATGGTGAGCGAAACAAAGTAACGGTTGGCGGCATCTTTCGTGATTGTCAGTAAGGTGGGAATTCCATTGAGTGTTCTTGACCAACGAATCGCAAGCGGTTCTTTCATTTTCGCGAGTGTGATGGTTTTTCCATCCCACTTAAACGCCGAGGAAGCAAAGGTCGCTGACTGTTTCCCGT
>JAJZCL010000081.1 GCA_021846165.1 Bacillota bacterium
TACTACCTGTACTGCGTCAACCGTGAAGTCGGAAACATCAGGAACGGTGACGGCGACCGTTTATGGCACTGTCTATGGAGCGGTGAGCAATGTGATGCCGCCGACGACGTTGTCATTCGAAGTGTTACCTCCGCCGAGCGTCAGCACGGCGACATTGCCGGACGCGACGATGGGAAGTGCATACTCACAAACACTCAACGCCGTAAATGGGTTTGCAACGTACACATGGAGCATAACCTCTGGCAATTTGCCAAGCGGATTAACACTGGATGCGGATACGGGCGTCATCAGTGGGACATCGACCGCCGCTGGCACCAGCCATTTTACGGTGAAGGTAACGGATGCAGCCGGAAACACATCGACACAAAACCTTTCGATCATGGTTAATACTGTGCCTACCTACACCGTGTCGTACGAGGCGAATTGGGCCACAGGTGGCAGCGTGCCGACGGATGGCAACACGTATACGGACGGATCAACGTTAACGGTGCTGGGTAACACAGGGAACCTGACAAGGAGCGGGTATACTTTTGCCGGATGGAACACGGCGGCGAACGGTAGCGGTACGAGTTATGCGGTAGGCAGCACGTTTGCGATGGGATCAGCCGATGTGACGCTATACGCGCAGTGGACGACAACTTCCATCGGCAGCACTGGCGGTAGTTCGAGTACTTCGAGTGGCGGTTCTAGCAGTCGAAGTACTGGTGGGAGTTCTGGAAGTGCGGGCGGTACAAGCGGCGGTAGCACAAGCGCAGGTGGCAGTTCGGGTAGTACGAGCGGCACCACGACGGCCACCGCACCTGTACTGCCTAAGGTCGTGACCACGCATGCGTTTAGTGCCATGGGTGGGTCAGTACAACAAAGCCAGGGCACTACAACGGTAAAGGTCGATGTTCCCCAAGGCGCGTTTACGCAATTGGAGACGATGACGGTCACCACAGGCACCGCCAGGAATGTGAGCGATTTGGTGAGCGGGTTGTCTAAAACTAACATGGCGTTGCTGCTTGGCGTCAACTACTCCGGCCCAGCGCCAACGAAACCGGTGACGGTGACCATCACCGATCCGAGCATTTCAGCCGACGCAGACCTCTACAAGTTCACTTCTGGCGGCGATTTGGTTCCGATGAAGGCGAACGTCAGCGCGGGGAAAGTGGTGGTGTCGTTTACGTCCGACCCAGACTTCGTGGTGCTGAACGTGAAGAAAGACGAACGTGTGATCACGATGGCGGGGCATGCGAGCATTGTGCCGGGGCTGGTGCACACTGATCCGGCGCACGGAAACCAGACGACGTACATGCCCATCTGGTACGTGATGCAGATGCTGAAGACGCTGAACATCAACAGCACTTGGGATGGGCACAACTGGCGATTGACCACGACCAATCAACCGACAATGGGAATAGTGAACCCTGGCAAAGGTGACATGCATATGTATCTGGACGGGAAGTTGGTTCAGAACGTGACGGGCATCTACGCGAAAGATCCATCGACTGAAAAGAACACGACGTACATGCCGATTTGGTACGTGATGCAGATGTTGAAAACCTTGAATATCAGCAGCACATGGAACAACGGGACGACTTGGACGCTGACAAACAATACGGCGCAGAGCGGGACTACAAGCAGCATAAACTAACGAGGTGAATATGATTGTTGGGGAATGGGCACTGGCGATGATGCTGGTGCCGATTCCTTATGTGGATTTCACAATCAATGAAAAAGACCTGCATCTACTAATTCCACACTATTTTGAAAAAAATGCTATTCAGTATAAGGGGGCGAATGTGCAGGAAGGTCGAGAAACACAATGTGCATAAATATACGATCACATGAATTCCTATCATGGGCTTTATCGTATTTCTTTTCTCCAAACTGACACCTTGGGTTACATCTTTATTTCCTTTTTCTCAGTCTAATTGGCATCAATGACCGATTCAGTATACGACTTTAATTTTGAACGCTAAATATGGAGAGTACAAATATCCCAATACAACTGGGTTCCGAGTATGCAACTGTATTTTCAGTGATAAATTACCACCGTCAAATATGCGTTTTTCAATCTCCGTTACCGCCAATACCGCAGATTTACCTATTTTCGATTCCCCGTTATTGATTAAGTTCGGCCAATGTCCGGGCAGTATCAAGCGATAAGGGTCTTTTCACGAATCGGAACATTCGTCCCTTAAGACTCCAAGTTGCCAAATTATGCAGATTAGGGTATAGTTTATAGTATGGATGTACTAGTTTTTGTGAAGGAGGCAATTGTTTGTGAGTGACGAAGATAACCAGCAAAAGCCCTTCAAATTCAAAAATTACGAGGATGACGATCCTGAGATTTGGAAAAACGTGCCACACTTCGCTGCGCCTAGTAACTTTGGCGACGGTCGCAGAGATGGCTAGATTGAAGCTTTCGAGGTGGATAAGGATGGGCATATCATCCAAAAAAGGGAGAAGGTAATTCCCCTTGCCAAAGAAATCATCCAACAGGTTCTGGAACCGAATCCGTGGGACTTTGGGAATCAGGTCTTGTATGATATGTGCCAAAAAGCCCCGCTCCATGTTAATGAAGATGAAATTATAGGCAAGGTTTGGCTCATCGGTAGATCGTATGCTGCTGCGATTGAGAGGGGTGCAAAGGACGCTAAAGAAAAAGGGGATCTATTTTATGTAGATGCAGTTGCCAAGAAAATCAAGGATGTGGGCGTAGAACTTGATGGTAGGATTGCAAGTTTAAGATCCGAGCCTAAAGTGTCAGAAGACCTCTTGGGTGAGATCGTTGAAACGCATCATTTTCTAACTAAGGTTTTTTATGAAATATCAGGAAAAGAAAATAGGTCTTTGGCCTCGAAGTATCTGCACTTTCATGTCCCAAACCTCTTTTATATTTACGACACCAGGGCTACATTTGCCGTTGCAAAGTGGGTACGCCATGAGAAACTGGAACACCCAGCTAAAGAATTAAAGAAGATGTTACTACTACGCCACAGTGATATCACCTATACAGATTTTGTTGCCAAAATGTACTCGTTGAATGTTTACTTATATGAAAAGTATGATGTTTGGCTTTCTCCACGGAAAATGGACGGATTATTGTTGGATTATACTCTTGAAGGGGTATAGATCGGCGTACCGTGGAACCGATGGCACCGACGGTTCTATGATTTTCGATCACCACCAACACCGCCAGTACCACCAATACCGTCAACAAGCGTTGCTTCATCCATGCTCTGAGGCAAGGGTCAGGTGAGGCCAGCGAGTTTGGCACGGGCGAGAACGTCACTCACGGCATCACGTGAAATGCTCAGACTTTTGGCTACCGTCCGCTGACTGAGTTCAGCCTTGTATACGAGGCGTAAAACATCATGAATTTTGCGCATAGAGATCCTCCGTTTGGCGATGATACAACAACCCCCTCTTCTTGTCGGATTGACTACAGATTCAAGGGGAAGAGGGTTGTACCTGCCATCGATTTTTGATCCTGCGCTGAGAAACTATATTGGTGGTGGGGATTTACCGGAATGAGTGGTGGCTTATAGCTTCGTTCTGGAAGCCGCCATAATGAAGATCATTAATCCCCCTAGCTAAAAGTTATGGGGATATACCCCTGCGGGGTACACAGTAAGACGCTTGCCGTTAGGCAAATCTTTTCTTTTTACATCCAATATGATATAATGTAACTATGAAAACTTCTAAAGCGTATCGGTTTCGCTTCTACCCGACAACAGAACAAGCGCAATTACTTTCCCGAACCTTCGGGTGTGTTCGCTATGTCTACAATTGGGCATTAAAGGCGAAAACGGACGCTTTCTATAACGAAGGCAAACGCCTCTATTATAAGGATCTGTCTGCCGAGTTGACGATACGAAAACAACAACCGGAAACTGTATGGTTGAATGAAGTCTCCAGCGTGGCTCTACAACAAGAATTGCGTCATCTGGATCGTGCGTTCATCAACTTCTTTGAAGGCAGGGCGGAATATCCGCAATTCCATAAGAAGCACGGAAAACAGTCAGCAACCTTTGCCTCTTCAGCATTTAAGTGGGATGGAAACACCATCACACTCGCGAAAATGAAAGAACCGCTTGCGATTCGTTGGTCAAGAAAACTTAATGGAATTCCCACCTCACTGACCATCACGAAAGATGCTGCCAACCGTTACTTTGTTTTGCTGACCATGGAAGAAGACATCACGCCATTGCCTGAGATGGATCAGCAAGTTGGCATTGATCTGGGACTTTTGGATGCGGTCATTCTATCCACTGGGGAGAAAGTTGGAAATCCGCGATTCTTCCGCAAGGATGAGAAGCGACTTGCCAAGGCTCAAAAGCGCCTATCCAAAAAGCAAAAAGGCTCTAAGAACCGCGACAAAGCCAGAATTAAAGTGGCGAAGATCCACGCGAAGATTGCCGACCGCCGTCAAGACTTCTTGCACAAACTCACCACGAAACTGATCCGCGAGAACCAAGTGATCAGTGTAGAGAGTTTGCAGGTCAAGAACATGATTCAAAACCACCACTTGGCAAAATCTATAGCTGACGTAAGTTGGGGCGAACTTGTCAGGCAACTCGAATATAAAGCAACCTGGTACGGGAGAACGGTCGTGAAGATCGATAAATTCTACCCGTCCAGTCAACGTTGCCACGATTGCGGTCACATCATGCCGAAAATGCCGCTAAACGTCCGAGAGTGGACGTGTCCCGAATGTGGCAATGAACATGACCGTGACATCAATGCCGCACAAAACATCTTAGCCGTCGGGCTGGCGGTGTTAGCCTGTGGAGAAGCCGTAAGACCAGGGCGCAAGCAATCCTCGCGTCAGGGCAAGCTTCAACGAAGCAGGAAAGCCAACTAGCGATCGTTGGAATCCCCTGGCTTCCCCCCTTCGGGGGACACGGTAGCCATGGGGAGGAGGTCAAGTCGACACCGCTGATGCGAACCGCAAGGTGATCAAAAAGGTTGCTGAGGTGGCGGCGCTGGCGGCGCCGTATGTTCCGCATGCGGTGGTGGGGTTTCGCTGATCAGTCGCTCTTTTTGGCGGCGGGAGAGGCGCTTGAGCGCACATTCGCGGCGCAGCGCCTCTGCTTTTGTTGCAAAGGATTCCACATGTACAAGCGCAATTGGCAGTCGGGCGCGCGTATACCGTGCGCCTTTGCCTTTGTTGTGGGTGTCGATTCGGCGCTTGATGTCGGTGGTGTAACCGGTGTACAGGGTGTCGTCTGCGCAGCGCACGACATATACGTAGAACACAAGCCTCACCTACAGTGGGCGCATAGAAAGGCCGACGCGGCCTTTTTTTGCGTCGATGTCCGCCACCCAGACGGTTACAATCTGGCCCACGCTGACCACATCGAGCGGGTGTCGAACAAACTGGTCACTCAAGCGCGAGATGTGAACGAGGCCATCGTTTTTTAAGCCGATATCGACGAAGGCGCCAAAGTCGACCACGTTACGCACGGTTCCTTGCAGCTCCAGTCCCACGCCCAAGTCTTGAATGGTTAAGACGTCTTTGCGCAGCAGCGGCTTGGCGAGCGCCTCGCGCGGGTCGCGCCCTGGGCGCAGCAGGCTGTCGACAATGTCTTGCAGCGTCGGTACGCCAATGTCCAGTTGGCGGGCAGTTTCTGCGACTGGCAGCGTGCGCAGTCGCGCTTTGGCGACCTCGTCATGCAACTCAGTGAGTGGCGTCTGCAGCGTGCAGAGCAGCGCCTGCACCTTCTCGTATGACTCCGGGTGGATGGCAGTGTTGTCGAGCGGGTTGTCGCCGCCCCGAATACGCAGGAAGCCGGCGCACTGTTCGAATGTTTTGGCGCCGAGTCGCGGCACTTGCGCGAGTTGTTCACGGCGTGTGAAGCGTCCCAGTTCGTCGCGGCGCACGACGATGTTTTTCGCCACCTGACGGGTGATGCCAGACACGTATTCGAGCAGCGAAGGGGAAGCGGTGTTCAGGTCGACGCCGACATAGTTGACGGCGGTTTCCACGACAAAACGCAGGCGCTCGGCCAACTTCGCTTGGCCAACGTCGTGCTGGTACTGTCCAACGCCAATCGATTTTGGATCGATTTTGACCAGTTCTGCCAGCGGGTCTTGCAAACGCCGCGCGATCGATACCGCGCTGCGCTCAGCGACGTCAAGGGCGGGAAATTCTTCGCCCGCCAGCTTAGAGGCGGAGTACACGCTTGCCCCCGCTTCATTCACGATCAGGTAGGAAACGTCGCGCTCCAGTTCCCGCAAAAGCGCCGCCACAAACTCTTCCGTTTCGCGGGATGCGGTGCCGTTGCCAATCGCAATCAGTTCGACATGTTCGGTTGCGATCACCGCGCTGAGTGTCGCTTTGGCCTCCTGCACCTTGTTGTGCGGCGGCGTGGGGTAGACCACGCCCACGCGGCGCAACCTGCCTGTGGCGTCAACGACGGCCCACTTGCAACCGGTGCGGTAGGCGGGGTCGAGGCCGAGGACAGTCTTGGCCTTGAGCGGCGGCTGCAACAGAAGCTGGCGCAGGTTTTCCGCAAAAATTCGGATTGCCTGTTCTTCCGCCGCCTCTGTCAGTTCGCTGCGCAGTTCCCGCTCGATGGCGGGAGCGAGCAGGCGTTTATAGCTGTCTTCCAGCATCGTCTTCAGGTAAGGTGCGGCAACGGTGGCGCGTCGAATCCATCTGCGCTCCAGATCCGCGAGCAGTGGCGCCGCATCAACGTCGATTTTGACGCGCAGCACGTCCTCTTTTTCCCCGCGGTTGATGGCGAGTGCGCGGTGCGGGGCCACGCGGCGGAGGGGTTCGGAGAACGCGTAGTACATCTCGTACACGCCTTTGTCCGCAGGCTCGTCCGCCTTTTTTTCCACGACAAGCGCTCCGCGTCTGCGTGTTTCCTCGCGCAACCGTTGGCGCGTTGCCGGATCGTCCGCCACCGTTTCGGCGCAGATGTCCAGTGCGCCCGCCAGCGCATCGTCAGGCGTGGTGACGCCAAGCTCGGTATTGACGTAAGTGCGGGCGACATGCTGTGGATCGCCGGATGTCGGGAGTTGCAACAGGTAGTGGGCGAGCGGCTCAAGACCTTTTTCTTTTGCCATCGTGGCGCGAGTGCGGCGTTTTTGCTTGAACGGTCGGTACAGGTCCTCGACCTCCTGCAACTTGTTGGCGCGTTCGATGGCGGTTTGCAAGTTGTCGTCAAGCTTTCCCTGTTCCGCGATGAGGCGGATCACTTCCTGCTTGCGTTCGTCTAAATTGCGTAGGTAGGCAACCTTCTCTTCTATCTGACGGATCTGGTTCTCGTCGAGCGAGCCGGTCATTTCCTTGCGATAACGGGCGATAAACGGTACGGTGTTGCCTTCGTCGAGCAGTGTGACCGTCCGCTTGACTTGCGGCAGGGCAATGCCAGATTCTGTGGCGACTTGCTGTTGTAGCATGTGTTCAAGTTCCAATTGACGACCTCCGATACGCATCATGCATTCATTTTCTAATCTAAATGCGAGGTGGGTGCGTGTCAAACGCAGTGCGTTTGCCTGTGCTATGCTAGGTGGCGTAAATCTACGAATCTACGAGTGATTGAGGGAATGCGCGTGCGGTATGTGGCTGTGATGGCGTTATTGCTGGTCAGCGCTTTTTGGGGTGGGCACTCGGTGATTGGCAAAGTCGTTGAGGCGCAAATCCCCCCGTTCGCCCTGACGGTGTGGCGGTTTACGCTGGCTGGAGTATTGTATCTGCCGCTTTTGTATCGTCTGCTGCGCGCCCGCCACTGGACGGCGCAAAAGTTTTGGCTCGTGGCGTTGACGGGGCTGTTCTGGGCGGTGCTGTACCCGCTTTTTTATTATCAGGCGCTCACTATGATCAATCCGGTACAGAGCCTGCTGCTGATTAATACGGCGCCGTTGTTTGTGTTGCTGCTCAGTCGGGTGTTCTTGAAAGAGCGCCTGGCGGTCATGCAGGTCATGGGGATCATCGTTGCATTTCTTGGCGTTGTCTGGATGACGGTGGGTCACTTTGGGCACGCCGCGTCGCTGCCAGGCATCCTGTTGACGCTCGTGGCCGCGCTTGCCTTTGCCGGGTACACGGTGACCTCGCGGGCGCTGTCGGGGGTGTCGCTCCTCGACCTGCTAGCCGCGTCGACCTTGTGGGGGGCGCTCGACTTGTGGGTACTCGCGTTTGTAACGGGTCGGGCAGGTGCGGTTTGGGGTGCCCTCGGCGGACTCAATGCGGCGGGGTGGGCGCAACTGCTGTATATCGTCCTGATCGTCAGCAGCTTGGCTTATGTGCTGTACCTGTTTGGTCTGCGCAGACTGACAACGCCAGTTGCGTCAGCGCTGACCTTTTATCCGCAGGTGGTTTTCGGCAGCCTGATGGAGTGGGTGTGGCTTGGCGACCGGCCGACGCTCGCAGTTCTCGTGAGTGCCGTTTTGATTCTCGGCGGCGTGGTGTTGATGAACCTGCGGCGGAGGCGATCCGTAGGGGGACAAAATCACGACTCCCACCATAATCTTCTAGAAAAATGACGTGGTCAGATGGAAGATCGATCTTTGTGGGACAAGGGATTTCTGGTGCAAGGAAACCATACTAGGACGAGGCTACGAATTGAACTGCTCCCGCCTTCGCTTCGCTTATAGGCGTGAGCTTCTTGCTTCATCGATCACCGATATTTCGAGGATGGGAAAGTGTACGTGATCACCGCTAGGAACATGGATGATTCTGAAAAACGCCGCTATAAAAAGGGGTGGGTGTCATGGATGAAAATAAATTGGGCAGGAGCGCAGAACGAACGTCCTCACGGCTCGCAAGCTCTCTCAGATGTTTGAGGAAAAGCATTTCGGGGAACGATGTGGATGGACAGGAGCACAGTCGGACGGACGAGCGGTGACGCGACCCGATCGGATGTGCTTTTTTACTACGCTAATTTACCGCCAATCAAATAGATGATAGCAATCAGATTTTTGGTGGTACGATATCCCCTGGCCTTGCGTTTTGCCGCTTGAATCAGTCCGTTCATCGCTTCGATCATTCCATTTGTCATCTTAGATTCGAACCACCGTAGGATGCCAGCCGTGTGTTGGCGAATGGTTTGAGCGGTTCGTATCATGTCTGGAAGTTGGGATCGAACCGCC
>JAJZCL010000082.1 GCA_021846165.1 Bacillota bacterium
GGTGGTTTCCCGTATCTTTTCTTCAAAATCCTGAAAGCGGTCATTCATCACTTTCATCGACTCCGACACGTGCAGCATCACGGACAGCGCCTGCTCAATTTCGGAAGTGCTGCGCTCTGCGTGTTGTCTGGTTGAGTCGGACAACTCCGCAACACTGACGGCGCTGTTAGCCACTTCATGCGCCGAAGCGCTTAACTCTTCAACGCCAGTGCTGATCTTTTCCAGTGTCATCGTTGTTTCCTTCAAATCGTCGACAAATTGCCCCGTATGACGGAGTTGCATCGCCTGATCCAATACCTGGATGCAATCTTCCAGGTGGCGCACTTGACTTTCACTCATTGGAATCCCCCTCACATCAACACTCATAAGCTAGATAAATTATAAGCGAAGGTCAAAAAAAAAAGCAGCCTGAATTAGTAAACGCGGATGGACGCCGCCGCATCAGGCGCCGTAAAGAGGCCAATGCGTGCGCTCTGATCCATCCCGGCGGCACGAACGTCGCGCAAAAAATCATCCGCTTTGTCAGCCGGAAGCGCCACCAGTAATCCGCCTGACGTCACCGCGTCCGCCAGAATCGAACGCATCATCCCATCGATGTCTGCCGCAAACTCGACATGTTCCTTGACATACGCCAGGTTGCGTTTGCTGCCAGACGGAACGAGTCCAGCTTCCGCGTGCCGCCTTGTTCCATCCAGCACGGGTACGCGTTCTGCGTACAGTTCGAGGCCGACTCCCGACCCTTGCACCATTTCAAACGCATGACCCAACAAGCCAAATCCTGTCACATCCGTCACCGCGCTAACCGGATAACGGTGCGCGACGTCGGCCGCATATTGGTTCAGCATCGCCATCCACTTAACCGCTTCGGCGATTTCTTCCGGTGTGGCCACCCCTTCTTTGATCGCTTTGGACGTGATCCCCATCCCGATCGGCTTCGTCAGGATCAATGCATCACCAGGTTTTGCCGTTGAATTCGTCCATACCCGACGAGGATCAATGACCCCCGTCACGGCCATACCGAATTTTGGATCGACATCGTCAATGGAATGACCGCCGATCAAAGTAGCACCGGCTTCCTGCACTTTATCCGAACCGCCGCGAAGGATTTCCGCCAGTATTTTTCGATCCAGCTTATCGATAGGAAACCCCACCAAGTTCATCACCGTAATCGGCGTACCGCCCATCGCGTAGATGTCACTGAGCGCGTTGGCGGCGGCAATTCGCCCAAAGTCGTACGGATCATCCACAATCGGAGTGAAGTAGTCCACCGATTGAACAATCGCCAAGTCGTCGCGCAGTCGATAAACCCCCGCATCGTCAGAGTTTTCTAAGCCCACGAGCAAATCAGGGTGCGGCTCTTCCACTATTGGCAAAAACGACAATACCTCTTTCAGGTCCGCCGGACCTATTTTGCACCCTCACCCAGACTTGTCAGTTAGCGTGGTCAATCGCACACTCCGCTCCAACATACGACTTCACCCCCATTGGTCAAGATAGAAATTGAATCCAGATCAGAATACCATATTTTAAAGTTACATTGACAAAATTGTAGCGCTTCAGCACAATATGAACTGCGCGTATGATCAAATGATGATGTGAAGAGAGTGAGGAACTGCGTGAACGATGTATGGCTGATCGCGATGGACATGGACGGTACGTTGCTAAGAACCGACCAGACGATGGGGGAAGCCACGAAACAGGCGATCCAATCGCTGATCGCTCAAGGGCACATCGTGGCCATCGCCACAGGAAGACCACCTAGAGCCGCACTGGCGGCGTACCGCGAACTGCAACTCAGCACTCCCCTGATTGCGCTGAACGGCTCGTATATTCAATTTTCCGGGCATCCAGACGATGTAAAGACGACCCACATCGACCACAGCGTGCTTGAATCCATCAGTGCTGCCGCCATAGCGAGAGGCAGCCGCGGAATGCTGGCGGAATTCGGTTCTCACTGCGTAATCCGGCAAAACGAACCACCGCTACTGGCGGACAAGGAACTGGAACGATTTTTTTTCATGGCAGTGGTATCCGAAACCCCGGATTCACCCACCATGTATCAACCGCTTGACATGGCTTGGTCAAAGAATGCGTTTGCGCTGCTCATCCAGTTGCCAAGGGAGCAACATGCGGAGTTGATGGCGTGGATTGAATCGAAGTGGCCACAACAAATTTACACGCGCTCATGGCGACAACCGTTTGACGTGATCGAAATCATGTCTAAGCAGGTCAATAAGGCGACAGGGCTTGAGGCGATCCGTCAGCGCTATGGAATCAGTCCCCAGCACGTCATGGCGTTTGGCGACGAAATGAACGACCTAGAGATGTTCCGTTACGCCGCCATCAGCGTGGCGATGGGCAACGCCAACCCTGAACTCGCCGCCCATGCCACCGCGGTGACCAAAGACTGCAATCACGACGGCATCGCCTATTTTTTGAACACAAAATTTCTCCCGACGCGCACCTTACGCTAACACTTCCACTCCCGCGTGTTCATACAGTCTGGCGTACACGCCCTGGCGTTTACGCAATTCGTCATGATTGCCATGCTCCACAATCTGACCGTGATCAAGTACGTAGATGACATCGGCGTGGTGTACCGTTGCGAGCCTGTGCGCGATGATCAGCGTAGTGCGCGCCGCCGTCAAGGTGTGCAGACCGTTTTGCACCATTTGTTCCGTTTGGCTGTCTAGGCTTGCCGTCGCCTCGTCCAAGATCAACACCTTCGGGTTCAGCGCCACCATGCGGGCGAACGACAACAACTGCCGTTCCCCCATGGAAAGGTTGGCGCCTTTCGCATACAACCAGGTGTGGTACCCGTTCGGAAGACTCTCAACAAGCCCGTGAATACCGACCGCCCGCGCTGCTCGTTCAATCGCCGCGTCGTCGATTTCGGCGCGGAACAGTCGGATGTTGTCGGCGATCGTGCCCGTAAACAGCTGCAAATCCTGCTGCACCATGCCGATGTGGCGGTGCAGTTCCGCAAGCGATAGGTCGCGAAGGTCGACGCCGTCAATTAGAATGATTCCGCCTACAGGATCGTACTGCCTTGTCAACAAACTCATGATCGTACTCTTGCCTGCGCCCGTGGCACCGACAAAACCCACCAACTGGCCGGGTTCAATGACAAACGACACGTCTTTCAATATCGGCTCCTCCGCATGATAATGAAAATCGACATGACGAAACTCGATCCTTCCTTGCACATGTTCGAGCGCATGCGGCGAAAGGGGATCTTGGACGCTCGCCGCGACCATCAGCACCTTCCCGATCCGATCGGCAGACACAATCGAGGACTGAAGCGTGTTCCATTGCTGGGTGATCGAGTTGATGGGTTGGAAAAACTGCCTTATGTAGCTGATAAAGGCATACAGTGTGCCGAACAGAATCGCGTGATGAAGCACCGCGCCCCCGCCCACAAACACGACGGCGGCGACCGCAAGGTTCCCGAGCAGATCCAACACCCTATTGAACATGACGGAAACGCCGTACTCATGTACGTTGGCATGGCGATGCGACTCGTTCAACGTTTCAAAACGGTCAGCCTGCTGCCGTTCCTGATGAAAAATTTGAATGATGCGCATCCCAGCCAGGTTCTCCGCCAAAAAAGCGACAACGCTGGAAAGCTTCGTGCGCGTCGACTGGTACGCATCGCGCAACCGTTCACGAAAGAATAACGAGATCAAAAAAATCACCGGAATGACAATCATGCACTCTGCCGCGATGGTCACGTCAAGCTCAAACATCGCCGCTACAATCATCACGATCGACAACCCGTCCCGTATCATGCTCAGAAAAAACTGGGTGAAAAACTGACTGACGGTTTCTGTGTCGCTGGAAATATTGGTCACCAATCGCCCGATTGCATTCGTATCAAAAAAATCCATGCTCTGATGTTCAATGTGCGAAAACAGATCGATGCGAACTTGCCGAATTACGCTCTGCCCCGCAAACTGCAAAACCAACATCTGGATGATGTTGGCGAATACGCCAAGTACGACGATGCCGATATAAACGACGCCGATCATCAGCAGTCCCCGCTCGTTCGGATGGGCGATCGCAATGTCGCGGTCGATCGCGATTTTCACCAGGTAAGGTTGCAGCACGTTCGTGGCGTTATACACTACCACCAGCGCAAACACGACGGCAAAGTGGAACCAGAACGGTTTCGCGTACGGAAGCAAGCGCCATAGGCTGCGAAAGCGGCCTTGCGATGTCACGGACGGTCGCCCCCCTCCGATTGCAATCTCCACATCGATGCGTAAATACCGTTCCGGTCGAGCAGTTCGGCATGAGTTCCGCGTTCCACGATCTGCCCTTTTTCCAGCACCACGATCTGATTCGCATGCCGAACCGCAGAAAGACGGTGCGCCACGATGACGGTCGTTTTGCCGTGCCGCAGCTCGCGTAACCGCTCGATGATCTGCTTTTCCGTCACCATGTCCACAGCAGATAGGCTGTCATCGAGAATCAACACCGCCGCTTCCTTGATCAACGCCCGAGCCATCGCCGTCCGCTGTTTTTGACCGCCCGAGAGCGCAATGCCACGCTCGCCGATCTCCGTCTCAAACTTCTGGCCAAACGCCATGATCTCCTCGTAAATCGCAGCGTCCCTGGCCGCCGTTTCGATTTCACCAACACTCGGAGTCAATTTGCCAAAACCGATGTTTTCACCCACCTTGGCGGAAAACAAAAACCCGTCTTGCGGCACGTAGGCAATCGCGCCACGCAAGTCGGACAGGCGAATGTCAAGCACGTCAACCCCGTCCAAAAACACGCTCTTTGCAGGCGGTTCAAAAATTCGTGGCAGCAGGTTCACCAGCGTGGTTTTGCCCGCGCCCGTCCGGCCTACGATGCCAAGGGTTTGACCCGCATCAAGGTGGAAACGAAGGTGGTGCAACGTCTTTTCTGTCGCGTCGGGGTACGTAAAAGAGGGCAGATCGACGCGCAGCTCCCCCGTCGGGCGGGGCAGCGAAGAGGCGTCGACACGATCCGCAATCGCGGGCTGTTCCCCAAACAGCGTGCGCAGTCTCCCCATCGACGCCGACGCCCGCTGAAAGTTGTTGATGACAAATCCAATTTGCTGAAGCGGCGTAATGATCATCGCCAGATACAGGGTAAAAGCGACGAACATCCCCAGTTCGATTTGATGGGTGGCGGTCAAGTACCCGCCGTACAATAACGCGATGGCAAAACTGAGCGATCCCATCAGTGGAATAAACGACTGAAACAAGGTGCTTTTCCTAAACATGGCCATTTGTTGGTCGACGATGCGGTCCACCTTGCTCGTAAATCGTCCCACCTCCACGTCCTCATTGCCGGTGGTTTTGATGACCTTGATGGATGACAGGCTTTCCTCGCTCAGATCCGCCATCTCAGAGAGAGCCTCTTGAACCCGACGCGACGCGAGCCGGATTTGCGGCCCCCACCAGATAATAAAAAACGGCAAGAACAGCAACGGCACCATGCTGGCGAGTGTCAGCGGCACACTAATCGTTCGCAGCGTCATCCACAGCGTGGTCAAAAGCAGAAAGACCGCGTTCGTTAAAATGTTGAGTCCGCCGGACATCGCCTCGCGCACGGCGCGCACGTCGTTCATCGCGTGATTCAGGAGATCGCCGACGCTGCGTTTGCGAAAGTACCCGGTATGCAGATTCTCCCAATGAAGAAATAGTTGCCTGCGCAACTCGTACTCAAACTCGCGACCAATCTGGCCGTTGCGAAACTGTCCCACCCCATACAGCGCCACGTAACCGACGCCAACCAAGGCAAGCCAGCCGGCATCGTGTACAACGCCCGTCATGTCGAGGCGTCCCTTGCCAAGCGCGTCGGTAAACTTGCCGATCAGGTTAGGAAACTGCACCATCACCATCTCAGAAACAACAATCGCTAAGGTCGACACGGCATACGCCCATTTTTTTCGCCACAAAAACGCACGCAATAACGTGTTCGGGTCGCTTGACACCATCACTGAACAATGAACGAGGTGAAGTAAACCGCCGTAATTTTCCCGAACGAACTCAGCGCCTTGATCAAGCGATTCCGCAGTACGTTGAGGCCGTTTGGCGCATTGATCTGGGCTCCGCTCGTGCTGTTCAAGACGCCGATCACGTCGTTATTGATCTGTGCGCTGCTGCTGTTCAATGTGGCGAGCGTTTTGGGGCTGTCCGCTTGCAGCACGATGGTCGTTTGGATCATGCTATTGTCGGACAAATTGGTCGTTAACGAAGGGATGGTGTACTGAAGCGCTTGCAACTGCGTAGCAGAAAGCACCACTGGTTTTTTCGAGTGCGGCATCAACAAGAAGACGACGGCAACCACGATGACTAGAGCCAACACGCCACCCGCTATGATCATCCATAGCCATTTTTTCACTAGACTTCCCTCTTTCATCGCGAACACTCACCCTATTATCTCGCACACATACGAACAACAGTCAAGGCCAATCGGCAAAAAATCTCGGTCTGCCAAACTCGGTGTAGACGCCTGCGGTGACTGCGGAATACGCCCTTCCATAGCATGTAGCAATACGGGAAGGTGGTGAACGGTGATGTATGATGGAAGCGTGTTTGGTGGGTATACGCGTTGGGCTGTCGTATTCCTGATCATTTTTGTACTCTTTATGCTGTTCGTTCCTTACGGGACGAAAGAAGTGTGTCAAACGGTTCCTGTTTACTAGTGAAGGAGGGAGGAGAGCCGAAAATTCGCGGACTCCCCTCCCATCGCTTCGCGATCGGTTACTCTGTCAAACGGGATACCGCCTGTTTTTGCGCTTTCTCCCGCTCCCCTTTTTTGAGGATGCGCTTGCGCAGGCGGACGTTCTTAGGCGTGACTTCGCAGTACTCATCGTCAGCTAGGAACTCGATCGCCGCTTCTAGCGAAAGCAGACGCGGTGTCTTTAGACGCGTCGTCTCTTCCTTCGTCGCGGATCTGACGTTACTCATGTGTTTTTCCTTGCACACATTCACCACCAAATCATTGTCGCGCGAGTGGCTGCCAATGATCATGCCTTCATACACCTCAACGCCAGGCGGAATGAACAGAACGCCCCGCTCCTCAATCGACTGGATCGCATATGCGGTCGACGTACCGGTTTCGGAAGCGATGAGGACGCCATTTTTGCGGCTCGCGATTTCGCCCTTAAACGGTTCGTACCGCAAAAACGTGTGGTGCATGGTGCCGTAGCCACGCGTGGCCGTGAGCAGTTCGGAGCGGAATCCAATCAAGCCCCTTGCAGGCACATGAAACTCCAGTCGCACAGAGGACACCCCGTTTGTCATTTGCGCCAAATCCCCGCGCCGGGCGCCGAGGCTTTCCATCACAATGCCAACATGTTCATCCGGCACGTCGACGACCACGTGTTCAATTGGTTCCAGTACGCGGCCAGCCTCGTCTCGCCGCAGGATCACGCGCGGTTTGGAAACCTGCAATTCATATCCTTCCCGGCGCATTGTTTCTATTAATATGGACAAATGCAGTTCGCCCCTGCCCGACACCAGAAAAGCATCGGCAGAATCGGTGTCCTCGACGCGCAGGCTCACGTCCTTTTCCAGTTCCGAGTACAACCGCTCCCGCAGTTTGCGCGACGTCACGTGCGCTCCTTCTTTGCCTGCAAAGGGACTGTCGTTGGCGACAAACGTCATTTGCAATGACGGTTCCTCGATCGGGATGGAGGGCAGCGACTCCTGCGTGTTCACGTCGGCGACCGTATCGCCGACAGACAGATCGGCGATCCCAGCGATCGCCACAATGTCGCCGGCGCTGGCTCGCTCCAGTTCTACGCGCCTAAGGCCGCGAAACCCGTATAACTTCGTCACCCTATGGGTCGTCACGCCCCCGCCGGTTTTTAAGAGCGCGACAGATTGCCCGACCTGAATCGTACCGCGCACGATGCGCCCGATGCCAATGCGCCCGAGAAACTCGCTGTAATCAAGGATGCTGGCCTGCCACTGCAAGGGGGCCTCCGGATCGCCTTTGGGCGCCGGAATGGCATGGATGATCGTTTCAATGAGGGGTCTAAAATCAGGATTCGGTCGATCAAGGTCGAGGGTCGCCGTTCCATTGATGGCAGAGGCGTACACAATCGGAAACTCGATCTGTTCCTCGGTGGCGCCGAGGTCGATGAACAAATCCAGGACTTCGTCGATCACCTCCAGCGGTCGCGCGTTGGGGCGATCCACCTTGTTGATGACGACAATGGGCACCAGTTGCTGTTCGAGCGCCTTGCGCAGTACGAAGCGTGTCTGCGGCATGCACCCTTCAAATGCGTCGACAACGAGCAGCACCCCGTCAACCATTTTCAGGATACGTTCCACTTCACCGCTAAAATCCGCGTGTCCGGGCGTATCAACGATGTTGATCAGGTGTTCCTCATACTGAATGGCGGTGTTTTTCGCCAAAATGGTAATGCCGCGCTCGCTTTCAAGGGCATTTGAATCCAGCGCGCGTTCCGTGATCGATTCGTTGCTGCGGTAAATTCCGGATTGGACAAACAACTGATCGACGAGGGTGGTTTTCCCATGGTCGACGTGCGCGATAATCGCAATGTTTCGTAAGTGCTTCACAAGATCGGCCTTCCTTTTCGTTTTCACTCGACTTTTTATTATACCTTGAGTTTCTCCCCATGGCTACCGTGTTCCTCAAAGAGGGGGAGCCAAGAATTTTACGGCGCGTCTGATAAGTTCTATCAATGTCCGTTATCGCAACTATTTACTCAATTCTTCCATAATCTCTCGAAAACTATCCAGTGCCGTTTCAAGGTTGTCAATAATTTCTGATGCTAACACATCAGGATCGGGCAAGTGATCGAGGTCGGCAAGCGACTTGTCTTTGATCCAGAAGATATCCAAGCTGGTTTTGTCGCGCTCCAAGATTTGCTGATGCGTGAACTTCCGAAAACGCCCATCAGGATGATCTTCGCTCCATGTTTCCTTGCGAACATGTCTATTGATGGGATGATAGCAATTGATAAAATCCTGTAAA
>JAJZCL010000083.1 GCA_021846165.1 Bacillota bacterium
GCCTGATGATACCAATTGAGAAGATCCACGATCCAACCCGTCATCTCCTTCGCGTGCGGATCTTGCATGGTGCGATCGCCTCCCACTTGTACCATAGCAAAGTCAAATCGGAATTTCTAGGTGCCTCGCGTGGCGTATGCAACTTCGCCCGCTGCGCACCATATGGTTGGAGGGGGTGACAAGCCATGATGACAAGGTGGCAAGGCATTACCCGCAACTGGGGCAGAAATCGAACGCAACGGCGTGGCATGGGATTCATGTCGGTATTACTGCTTGGAACGGGCATCGGCATTGCTGCGTGGAGCTTTCGCAGGAACTTGTTTTCTTTCATGATTCCGGGAGCAAGGCGCATACAGACGGTGCGCTAACGTTTGCAGAAAAAGGCCGCGCAGGCCT
This sequence comes from Bacillota bacterium, assembly GCA_021846165.1. Classification (GTDB taxonomy): domain Bacteria; phylum Bacillota; class Bacilli; order Alicyclobacillales; family SLC66; genus JAJZCL01. The sequence continues at coordinate 397 of JAJZCL010000083.1, forward strand.
TTTTCTTTTTTTCATTGGCAAAACGAGAGATTTCGATTATTATAACGTTATAACATTATAATAAGGAGCAAATGTACAAAATGACGCAGCCGCGAACCGGGTACCCACTGTATTTACAGATCAAGACCTGGCTACTGGAAAGAATCGAATCTGGCGAGTGGTCAGAAGGAAGTTTGATTCCCAGCGAAAGCGAACTGATCTCGACCCACGGCGTGTCGCGCACGACCATTCGGATGGCGCTGCTGGATCTGGTCGCCGCGGGGTACCTCGTGCGCAAACAGGGGCGCGGAACGTTCGTGGCCAAACGGGAACACTTGATTACCTCCTCACCGCTGTACGGGTTTCGGGAAGAGTTGGAGTTGGTCGGTCGCGATGCGGTCATTTGCGCGTTGTCGGTAGAGTCGGTGACGGCACCAGATGAGGTCTACATGCAACTGCGCATTCCCGATCACTCACCGGTCATCAAGGTGACGCGAACCCTCTGCGAAAACGGTCGACCGTTGTTGTTCGACACCAGTTATTTACCTACCCATCTCGCGTCGAACATTAATGAGACCACGCTTCAAAACGCCAGCATTTACTCCCTGATGGAGGCAAGCGGCATCGTGATCGCGGCTGGCGAGCAGGCGATTTCCGCTGTTTGCGCGGATGAGGAAACCGCACGGGCGCTTGATTGCAAACCCGGCAACGCTGTGCTTTACGTCGAGCGCGTCACGCGCGACAAGGTCGGTCAACCGATTGAATACACCGTCGCTAAGTTTCGACCCGATTCCTACGAGTACCGCGTTCGCTTGACCAGAAAATACGATGAAGGAAGAGAGCTATGAATACGGCACATCAGTTCCCTTTGAAGTTTTTCCAAAACCGCCCGAATTATCCGTGGTATGTTGTCGGCACGGTATTTATCGGCGCCTTCATGGCCGCCCTCGACACCAGCGTGATCACGGTGGCGCTGCCCTCCATTTCGCACGACTTCCACGTGTCAATCAGCGTGACGGCATGGGTGGCGCTTGCGTATTTGCTTACTTTAACCGCCTTACTCGCCATTTTTGGACGGGTTGCTGACATTGTTGGCCGCAGGCCGCTCTATACGATCGGATTCAGCGTGTTTATTGTCGGTTCCGCCGCCTGCGGCATGGCACCCAATTTGACGGTGCTGATCCTGGCGCGGATTGTACAGGCGGTCGGCGCGGTGCTGCTACAGTCGAACAGCATCGCCATCGTTACCTCCGCCGTGCCGGAACACTCGCGCGGCAAGGCCATCGGCATCCAAGGGACGGCACTCGCGATCGGTTTGTCACTGGGGCCTACTATCGGCGGATTTTTGATCGGGAGTTTTGGTTGGCGCTCCATCTTCTACGTGAACGTTCCCGTAGGCATCATCGGCACGACGCTGGCCGCCTTGATTTTGCCGCGCGACCACGTGGCAGGCAGCGGGCCAAGGCGGAAGTTTGACTACCTGGGTGCGCTATTGCTTGCGGCAAGTTTGGTGTTTTTACTTTATGGCGTCAACCAAAGCAACGAACAAGGCTGGGGTTCTCCCGTCATCCTGTCGTCCATCGCGCTGGGTTTGATTCTGCTGGTTCTTTTTTACTTACAGGAAAAAAGGCACTCGGCGCCCATCATTGACTTTACGTTGTTCCGCATCAAAAACCTGACCTGGGGCAACCTGTCTGGCGCTCTTTCTTACGCAGTCATGTACGGAATTCTGTTCATCGTCCCGTACTACCTTGAGGTGGTCATCAAGCTCCCCTCTTCGAAATCCGGCCTTCTGACCTCCCCGCTTCCGCTTGGGATGATGATCCTGGCGCCGATCGCCGGACGGATCGCGGATCGCCTCGGGGAAAAAACCCCCACGATCGCTGGGGCGGCGTTGATGCTGGTGGGGGTCGCTGGACTTTTGTTGGTTTCGGGCGACTCGCTCACTTTGATCCTGTTTTTGTTCATTATCGGTGTCGGCATGGGGGTATTCACACCGCCTAACAACAGTTCCGTGATGGGCAGCACGCCGGCAGAATCGCTTGGGGTTTCATCTGGCATGCTAAACATGTCCCGTTCGTTCGGACAAAGCGTCGGTATTGCGCTTGCGTTCGTCTTGTACCAAAGCACAGCGGCGGTTTTGGGGTATTCCATTAACAACGCGACGACGCACGTGCTTGTCGATTCGTTTCATGCGACCGCAACCGGATTGGCTGTGATCGGCGTGATGGTGCTGTTGATCTCCTTGTTTCGCACAACGGGCAGCAACCGGAACTTGAATGGAGGCAACTCCCGTCAGATGACAGAAATCAACCTTGAATAAAGCGTCCTCTGTTGATTTTGACAAGCGGGGCTTCTATCAGCTAGAATTATATGGTTAAGTATACCGTGAGGAGTGACGTACTTGCCAATTTATGTACTCCTCGAACGAATCCTGCTGTTCGTGATTGGCTTGATCCTATTTTCACAAATTGTTGTGATCGCCATTTCCGCGATCATCACGAATTCACGAAGAAATCGGCCCCAGCGACCGAATTACGGCACCTTTCAACCGGAAATTTCGATTTACGAAAATAACGTCAAAATCTACACCTACGGCATGGATCTGTTTCACGCTATGCTGAGGGACATCGAAGCGGCAAAATCATTAATTTGCTTAGAATCTTTTATTTGGAAAAACGATCAAATCGGTCAGGAGATCAAGGATGCTCTAACAAGAAAAGCAATAGATGGCGTTTCGGTATTCGTCATCTTTGACGGATTCGCTAACTTGGTTGTGCCAAGTGCGTTCAAGCGCTTTCCTGATCCGGTGCATGTCATTGTGTACCGATCATGGAGGCGCATTTTTGACGTATTCGATCCGCGCCGACTTGCGCGCGATCATCGCAAGCTTCTCGTCATCGACAGGCGCATAGGGTATACGGGCGGCTATAACATCGGCCATCTTTACGGGGAAAAATGGCGAGATACGCACGTGCGCTTGGAAGGTTCGGCTGCGCAGAACCTTTACGCATCGTTTTCAGACTTGTGGAACGAATTGGCAGGCAGACACAGTTACCCGCTTGCGCCTGCCGCCGCTTCGATCATTCCGAATATCCGATTATATGAGAATAATCCCGTTCAGTTCACGTTTCCCATTCGCTCACTGTACATTGACGCGATCGATTTGGCGGGCGACCACATTTACCTGACGACGCCGTATTTTATCCCCGACCGCTATGTGCTGCGCGCCTTGATTCACGCCGCAAGGCGCGGCGTGAACGTGCTACTGATCATTCCCGAACGCTCCAACCACCTGCTGGCTGACCTGTTGGCAAGAACTTATTTTACGAAGTGTTTGCGGGACAAAATTCGGGTTTTTTTGTATCAGGACGCGATGATTCACGCCAAAACGGCGACCATAGACGGGCACTGGACAACGGTCGGCACAGCGAATTTGGATCGTTTGAGCCTGATTGGCAACTACGAAATCAATATGGAGTTTCTTGACGATACAATCGCACAATGCATGGAAATTATCTTTCACAATGACCTTGTTTACTGCAGGGAGTTGCAGTTGTCGGAATGGAGCCATCGCCCTCTTCTGCAAAAGTTGGGAGAGCTGGTGCTCTCCCCGTTGTGGCCGTTTCTGTGAATTTGCCTCAGTGAAATACCGGTTCAGCAAACGTTTCGAGCTTTTGTTTGGATTTTTGATCCACCTCTGCGTGTAGGCTGTTGCCGTGCGCATCCATTGTTACAATCGCAGGAAACCCTCCCACTTCTAGGTGCCACATGGCTTCCGGAATCCCAAACTGCTCCAAATAATCGACGCCAGTCACTTTTTGCACGGACTTCGCATAAAATTGCGCCGCACCGCCGATCGCATTCAAATACACCGCGCCATACTCTTTCAGCGCCGCTAGAGTTTTTGCGCCCATGCCGCCCTTGCCGATGACCGCGCGCAAACCGAATTTTTTAATAATATCACCCTGGTACGGTTCTTCGCGAGAACTGGTCGTCGGGCCTGCCGCCTTCACGTGCCAGCCCGCTTCATCCTTCAGCATCACCGGACCGCAGTGGTAGATCACGCCACCGTTCAGGTCAACTGGGGCGTCGTTCTGCATAAGATACTTGTGCAGCGCGTCGCGCCCTGTGTGCATGGCGCCCTCGATGATGACGACATCGCCAACCTTTAATTGACGGATCTGCGCTTCTGAGATCGGCGCTTTCAACACGATGGCGGAATCACCAAAGGAGTTCCCGGAAGATGTCGGCATTTTCACTTGCTCGTCTTTATACAGCCATGCCTTGCGTGCGCCCGTCGTTCCATCAAGCAGCACGCCTTGGCGCCGGAATGCCCAGCAGTTGTACGCGACGGACACAAAAAAACTAGCGGGCAACCGATTTTGCACGCCGATTTTGCAACCGAGCAGCGTGACGTTGCCACCAAAGCCCATTGTGCCGATCTCCAGTTGGTTCGCCTTGTCCATCATATACGCTTCCAGTTCCGCGAGTTCCGGATTCGGGTTCACGTCGTTAACTTTACGAAAAAGCTGTGACTTTGCATGTTCGTATCCGGTTGTGCGGTCACCGCCGATCGACACGCCGATGAAGCCGGCACTGCACCCTTGGCCTTGCGCCTGGTATACCGCATGCAAGATGCACTTGCGAATGCCGTCAAGGTCGCGCCCCGCTTTGCCAAGTCCATCAATATCCATCGGCAGGCTGTATTGAATGTTCTTGTTTTCACAGCCGCCACCCTTGAGGATGAGCTTGACCTCAATGTCGTCTTGATCCCACTGGTGAAAGTGAATGACAGGGGTTCCCGGTCCCAGGTTGTCGCCTGTATTGGCGCCGGTCAGCGAATCGACCGAGTTCGTCCGCAACTTGCCGAGTTTTGTGGCCTCGGCCACCGCTTCTCTGATTTCGCATTCCATCACCATCTGATTAGCTCCCAGTGGAGTATGCACGACAAATGTTGGCAATCCGGTGTCCTGACAAATCGGGCCTTCCAAATTTTCTGCCATGTCGATGTTGTCAAATATCGTCTGTATGGCGATGGCCGCACGCGAACCGATATCTTCGCGCACCTGTGATTCCATCAGCGCCTTGCGCACGTCTGGCGGCAGGTTGGTCGAGGTGTCAATGATGAGTTCGAGTACGCTTTGCTTAAAATCCTTCATGTGAAATCCCTCACTTTGTGAACAGTGTTTATTTCTCTATATAGAATACCACTATAACTTGCATAATCCGACAGGGATAAATTCAAATCGATTGAGATACCATGAATGTATCAGGAGGGATGGACATGAATCGATTAGCACTTGTACTGGTGATTATTGGCGCCCTAAACTGGCTGCTTGTGGGGCTGTTCAAATTCGATCTGGTCGCCTCTATCTTTGGCGGTTCGGCTGCCATATTGAGCAGGGTCGTCTATACGATCATCGGTCTTGCAGGCATCTATGCGATCAGTTTTCTTTTTCGCAATTTGCATCACGAAACGTGAACGAATTCGATGTCTACATGTGGTCGAGGGGCAGGTCCGCACTTTTTGGGGTCTGCCCGCTAGTCGAATTATCAAAAAAGGATTACACTAATAATGAGAAGTTAAACTGATCTTGTGCGAATCCAGTTTTCTTGGCAGGGGGGAATCGGCAATGCGCCTCATCAAGCGTTGGTGGTGGTTGTCCTTTATTGTTGTTGTGGTGGCAGGCGTTTTTATGACGGCTGGCGTATATGCCGCACCGCCAGCATCGCCCCCTTCAGGATGGCAGTCGCAGACACTGGATAACCAGGTGACATTTTCCTACCCTGATTCTTTTGTTATGACGGGAGACGGGTCTCCCAACATCCAAATCGCCGGAGCAGCATTACTTACCCCTTCTAAGCTGGCATACGAGCTTACGCTTGGCGTCGAACTTAACCAGGTTCCTGGCGTTACGGTCGCTTCGGAAACACAGCGCTTATTGAGCGCTTTCGGTACGAATCGTTTGATCATTGACAACCCCACAAGTCTGGGACAGGAGTTGGAATTCCACTTGAGTGACGGTTCGACATACACGGTCATTTTGGCGCCGATCAATACAGGAGTTCGCGAAGTCCTGATCGATAACGAACACTCTGACGCGCAGTTTTGCAGTACAATTCAAACCTTTCTATCTACTATTCACAATGTCACCCCGATAGGAAGCGCCTAATATTGTACGTTTTTTTTCTTGCGCTTGATTGCGCTTTGCGGGGGATCATGGTTTAATAAGCACGTATCCATCCTCAAATCAGGAGGTAATCTTGATGTGATTCCGAATTTTATTGTTGTTGGAGCGGCCAGGGCGGGTACCAATTATCTTGATCGATTTCTTGATCAACACCCCGATATCTTTTTACCGACTCGAAGAGGTGCGCACTTCTTCTCCACTCCAGACTTTCCGTTTATGTTTAAGGGGCCGGGCGATGACGGAATGAACACGGAGATTATCCGTACATGGGATCGTTATGAAATGCTTTTTGATGACGTCACAACGGAACGCGCGATAGGGGAGTCTTCAATTTTTTATTTGTATTATCCTGGTACCGCTAACCGAATCTACCAGACAAGGCACACCATGAAAATTATTATCATGTTGAGGGATCCTGTTGATCGCGCCTTTTCTGCATATACTTACCTGCGTCGCGATAACAGGGAAACGTTGTCGTTTGAGGACGGATTGCGCGAGGAACTCAGGCGCAAATCTGAAGATTATGAGCCATTGTGGTTTTACCTTGAACTTGGTCTTTATTATGAGCAAGTCAAGCGTTTTACCGACGTGTTTAATAAGAGCCAACTGAAGTTCATTTTCTATGAAGACTTTTTAAATGATGTGCAGGGCACCATGGAGGATGTGTTCAGATTCTTAGGCTTGTATCCCGATGTACCGATGGATACTACTTTGTTATTGAACGAAAAGGGCATACCGAAGTCACGTAAAGCATTCGACTTTTTTGCAAAGCCTCACTTAGTGAAAGAAATCATTAAGCCCTTTGTTCCCAAAAACACACGAAAACGCTTAGGGCACAAGGCAAAATCAATGTTCCTTGAGGAAATGAACATGAGCGCATTTACTCGGAGAGAACTCATGCGTTACTACCGACCAGACATTTATAAACTTCAGGATCTAATTAATGTAGATCTCGCTGGCTGGCTGCAAACCTAACGTAAGATTAAAAATGAAACTCCTAACAGCCATGCACCCTTTCTGTACATATGCTATGCCCCCAGTCTGAATATACACTCTATTCTTACATTTTAGAACAAGCGTTTTATTTTTGCAATAATTTCATTTCAATTAAACCTGAAAACGATAGCCCTTTTGTACTATTTTCTAAAATATAGCCCCTTCTAGCCATTTTATGTGCTAATCAACTGTGTCATTTTATTTTTAACTTACTTTCGATTTAATAAGGGGATGAATTATTTTATGTGGAGTATCTCTCGAAGGTGGCTGCAAACCATCCTTGGAATCATCTGGTTTCTTGATGGTATTTTGCAATTGAAGCCACAAATGTTCGGTTCTCAGTTTATTAACCAAGTGCTTCTTCCTACGGCGCAAGGGCAACCATTGGGAATTGGACACGCCATCACTTGGTCAGCCAATGTGGTCGCGCCCCATCTATTTTTCTACAATTTTTTATTTGCTGGTATTCAATTATTTTTGGGAATTATGCTGATGATCAACAGGTGGGTCAAAGGCACACTCGTCATTTCATTTATTTGGGCTGGGATCGTTTGGCTGTTCTCAGAAGGATTGGGGATGTTGTTCACTGGGCAGGCTACGTTTTTGACTGGGGCGCCTGGAGCGGTATTTCTTTATGGACTGATCGGTATCATCGTATGGCCTGGCCATGAGGACAAGGAGTTTCATTCGCACTTATCTTCAAAGTGGTCGAACGTTTCGCGATATAGTCTGGCAGTGCTGTGGTTCGTCGGAGGATTATTGCAACTGCAACCAACATTTTTAACGCAAGGTGGATTGAATGGCGTTTTTTCAATAGATGCTTTCAATCACATGGCTGCGGCAAACCCAGTCATGATGAATTTAATTTTGATCATTTTCATGTGGGCATCGGGGATTCTGCTGCTTATCAGAAACGAGAAGTGGATACACTCTGGTTTTTGGTTATCTGTCATCATCGCGCTGTTCATATGGTGGGTCGGCGAGGGGTTTGGACAGATGCTCTCGCCACTAGGAACAGACCCCAATTCCGGACCATTGCTGGTTTTGTTGGCATTGTGTAGTCATCGTATGCCTAGCCGCGAACATCAGCACATTGCATCGCAATCGCATCTTACACATATGAAACCATCTGGGTAAGCAAAGCTCCCCCAGCTAATTTCTACCTATATCCTTACCACGTTAATCCGAACGGTATGTATTCCTTTTTGAGTGACACGAAAACTTAGAGATACCCCCAAAATTCAGCTAACCACAGCACGGAGGACGCAATGAGATTTAGCCACCCTAAAAAATCAAGCGTAAACACGACACGAATAATCATGTAAACGTACCATCAATACGACCGTTTCCACATGGTACGTGTGCGGAAACAAGTCGA
>JAJZCL010000084.1 GCA_021846165.1 Bacillota bacterium
CCCGACATGTGGATTAGAAATTGATCGTGACGTAAACGCAGCGATCAACATTCTGCATCGAGGGTTAGAAATTCGACGGCAAGTCAGCTAACTTGTATGCGCCACATAGGCATGGAACGTGCCGAATTCACGCTTGCGGAGATCATGTAAGACCTGCCACGGCAGGCGGTGGTCGATGAAGCAAGAAGCTCACGCCTCTAAGCGAAGCGAAGGCGGGAGCAGTTCACCGCTACTACGAATGATTTGGAACGAACGAACACATCATCACGTTAATCATTGGAAAAATTCAGCGAACGGGATTCTGCCAGCTTCTCCATGACCTCTTCCCGTCCCAAAGTAGGCAAACGCCGATACCGATCGCTGTGGTACACGGGCTCAAACGCGCAGATGGCCGCGTGCGCGCAGTACGTGCAGGGGGACTCTTTGCCCATTTTGTACGGGGCCACCCGGGTATCCCCTTCTGCCGCCGCCGTCGTGAACGCCGTAGCATGCGCATACCCCAACGCTTTTAATGCCGCCCACTCATTGGCATCCGCCACCACCGCATTGTGCGAGTAGCTGCCGTTTTGATTTAAGATTTTCCGAAACAAATCCACTGCCCCCCGCTTTGCCTGTGCATCGAGCAGATCCACCACGCTTGCGGCGGCAAAGACGAGGCCGTCCATGCGCGCCTCCTGACGCATGGTAACGGTAGCCGCTTTTGAGTCGTCGATCACCTCGCGGCTTTTGATCGGATCGTGGACGGGAAAGTAAAACATGCCCGCAAATTGCGCCTCCTTGCCTAGCGCCGTGCGGGGTTCGTCTTCGCAGGCGGCGGCATACAACAGGAGTTGCAACGACAGGCCGTGATATACTTTCGCCAGGTTCACGCTCCGGTTGCCACTTTTAAAGTCGATCACCCGAAACCACGTGGCCCCGTCCAGCGCCGCCACATCGATGCGATCGATGCGCCCTTTTAAGGTAAACGCGCCAGCAGGATCGGCGTAAAAATACGGGTGTTCGAGCTTGAGCGGGTGGAAGGCGCCGCGTCTTGCGTGTTCGGTGAGGGTCTGCAGGGCGCGGATTAGGGTTCGCTCCAGTTGTGAGTAAAGCAGGCGGTTGCGACCGCCTGAGTGCAGTTTCCCTCCTGCGAACGCGTCCGTTTCCGCGAGCAGTGCCGCTTTTGCGACCACCTGGACTTCGTCGTCAGACAGCGAGTCCCATTCTGTATTTCCCTCGATCAAACGCATTTGTGCAGTGTACAGGGCTTTGTGCAGTAGATTGCCCTGATTGCGCGCATCCCAGCGTACGCGCTTGCGTTCCGTCGCGCGCAGGCCGTAATCGACAAAGTGCGCAAACGGGCAAGCCGCATAGCGCTCTAGACGGCTGACGCTGCTGGGGATTTGCGCACCAAATAGCACCTGCGACGCATGTCGTGGCAGGCGTTCACTGAACACTCCGTGGCGCAATCCGATCAAAAACGGCAGCGCCACCGCTTGCAATGGCTTGTTCCCGGCGAACAATTGGTAGGCGGCCATGCCAATCGGCGGTAGCGAATTCCCTTCCACCAGCGCCGTATGCAGGAGTTGACCCAAGTTGGCGGCGGCGAGATCTGCCCGGCGATAGGCAGACAGCGCCTGCTGATCACCGGGAAGCGCCTCTGAATCCCACATCTCTAGCGCCAGACCCTGTACACTCCGCTGCCACTTGCGCAACAACAGCGCCGGCAGGCGCGCCCTGCCGTTCCCGTCTTGCAGCGCATAAGACAGCACCAATTGCCGCTTTGCCCGCGTCATCGCCATGTACACGCGGTAGCGCTCATAACGCTGGCGCACCGCGCTCTCCGCTGCCAGTCGCACTCCTTGTGCGAGCAGTTCCCCGCGCTCTGTGTCGCCAATCAGTTCATCAGGTGTCACCCGTTTTGGAAGCAGTCCTTCCTGGCAACCGAGTACGTACACGACCTGGCTTTCAAACGCCCGCACACGCCCCACATCGGTAACCAATACCGCATCCATCTGCTCGGGAATGCTCCCCAGCGTGGCGCCCTGAAAGGCGTGATCCAACAACTCATACAACGATTTTGACGTCAGCAAACGCTCATTCACGGCAGTGGCCACATCGTCCAGAATGCGCAACGTCGCTTCGTACGCCTGGCGGTGCCAGTGAGAGAAAACGCCCCCTGACACCTGCGCGTTTTCCCACGCGAACAGCGTTGCCCCGACACGGATGGCATCCAACACTTCCCACAACCGCCGCATCCACACGGTCGCCGTTCGCACCCCCTGATCGATCCGCAACAAGGGCGCCAGGGTATCGCGCAGACGCTGCCTGACCGACGCCATGTCCGCAGCGGATGACTCGGCGTTTGCTAACCACTCCCGCAAACGCACGCCCCGTTCGAGTAAAATATTTTCCACTCGATCTGCCTCTTGACGAGTGACCCCTAACAGATCCGACTTGATCAGTTCGGTTTCCTCATCCTCGATGCCTGAGGCTACCCCCAACAACGCCATGATTAGGCGTGGCAACGGGTGATCGGCAAGGCGTCGGCGCTCGTCGACCGTAAACGGAATGTTCTCTTGGCGCAATGCTCGCAAAAGTGGGTGGCGATACGCATTCCAGTCCGTCACAATGAGCGTGAAGTCACGGTAACGCAGTTCTCCGGTCCGACGCTGGCGGTCAATATCGCTCAGCACCCCGGCAATCTCATCGTCCATTCCGGTCGCATACGCCATACGCAGACCCGGCGTAGCACCGTCCATCGCTACGTCAATGGGCGCAAAAGAGGCTGCAAACATGTGACACTCTAGGTGCGCAAGCGATGGCACATGGAATCGCGCACCGCGCACCCAATCGGGGGCGGCACTGATGTGCAGCGGCATCGACTTGCGCACCGCGAACTCGCGCAACGACTTCAACACATCAGCGGCCTGAGCGAACGGGGTGAATTCGATGGCACGCGCGATGTCGTCGTCGCTTTTATCCGCAAAGTCTGGTGGCAAACCAATCGTCACGACAAGTGTGGCAACGGTTTCCGCCAGTGCTTCAAGCACTTTCCATTCATTTCCCGTCAACCCTAAAAACCCATCCACATACACCTGCCACTTTGCCACCCGTTCTGGGTGCAGGTGCAACCACTCCACAAAGGTCGGAAGAAAATGGTAGGGATCGATAAAGCGCCCTGCAATCGCCGCGTCATACGCCTTCCACAGGACAAGCAGGTCTTCCATTTTGGTACGCAGACCCAGTGACACCGTGCCGCGTGCTAGCGCCGTTTCCCAATCTGAAGGCAGGCTGTTGTCCTGCAATTCTTCAACAAGCCGCAAAAGTCGATCCGTCAAGCCCAACTCGTCGCCACTTTTGCCATACACCTTCAGGTTTGCACGCTGCTCTTGATACACCGAGGAAAAAATTGCGTATTTTCCCGCTGGAGAAATGCTTTCGCGTGGCCATTCCCCAGATGCGGCGAGCGTGCGGCTCGCAAGGCGGCGAAAGTGGTGAACCTGCGCCCGTGTGAGAACGCCCGTCGGCACCGTGTCCAGCAGTTTTTTCTCGACAAAAAAAGTCGCCTGATCGGGGGTCACCACGTAGATTGGCGCTCCATCAGGTGCGTTCACTTGCGCAGCCGCCACTGTCTTGCAAACAGCGGAGGTTTTCCCACTCCCCGCCTCCCCGAGCCAAATCTCCATCTGAACTCGCCGTCCTTCTCTAGTCTCGTGCGACGCGAACCACTGGTCGCTCATCGAACCAATGCACACGCACGGGCACATCATAGGCGTCACTCAGCACGCAATCGGTCAAGGTGTCGGCAATCGGTCCCGCCGCTGCCATGCGCCCGGCTTTCATGATCGCCACATGCGTAAATCCCGGCACGATTTCATCCGGATAATGCGTGACGTAGATCATCTGGCGATGCGAGGCTTCGGTCATCCCTGAAACCGCAGACAGCATGCGCTCACGGGATGGAAAATCAAGTCCGTTGCACGGCTCGTCGAGGACAAGCAGGTCGGGATTCGCCATCAGGGCACGCGCAATCAGGACTTTTTGCCGCTCCCCCTGAGAGAGCAGGTGGTACGGCTTCTCCATCACAGACTCTGCGTCCATTTCTCGCAGGTAGTGAGATGCGAGTTCGCGATCATCGTCTTTAAGTGGCTCATACAATTGAAAGGACGCCGTCTTGCCGCTCGCGACCAGTTCCAGCGCAGAAACGCTCCCCTCCAGGCGCATGTCCATTTGCACGCTGACGTACCCGATGCGCTTGCGCAGTTCGCGCAGATCGCACTCCCCGTACGTCTTGCCAAGTACGCGAACGCTTCCCGTCGTCGGCCAAAGGTAACCGAGTACCACCTGCAAAAGCGTGGTTTTGCCGGCGCCGTTGGCTCCCAGCAACACCCAGTGTTGCCCCTCCTCGGTTTGCCAATCAACCGATCTTAAGATGTGCTGATCCAATCTTCTCACGCTGATGTTCTCTAGTTGCAACATCGAATGACCTCATTTCATGACGCCAATTTGGCGGAATTTACAGCGAGTGTTACACTGATGACATGATGGACGCGATATTGAAAAAGTGAGGGTATACCATGTACGTGTATCTCATTGCACCTACCGCAATCTTGCTCGCGCTGTATATCGGCTTCTGGCCGAAACGGCTGCCGATGCGCGCTTATGTTTGGCTGTTGGCGGTTGATTTGGCGATGACCGTTGGTGAATATTTTAGCGGTTATTTCCCTACGATCAACCTCTTATTCTGGATCTTTATTGTCGTGTTCGCAATTGTCGTGCGAGTGATCCGCATGTTATTGAACCGTTCGCTGACACTTTTGGCGGGCAACCGCACCCTCGCCATCATTCTTGCCGTCGTACTGTTTCTCATCGCGCTCGCGGTACTCGGCGGGTTTGCCATCTTGCTCGCCGTCATCGCGTTTGCAGTTTACCAGTCGTCGCGTCGTAAAAAAGGTTCCCGCAGCGTAAGCGCCAAATCACCTTTTGACAGTGTGCGGGACGCACTTGCGAAGCTCGGACCGTTGACCCTGCTTGTCATTGCCGCCGTTCTGGCCATCATCGTCAGCCTTGGCGCCACAGCGGTGGCGCGTGGCTTCGTCGCCGCCACCACGTACCACGAACAGGCGGGGCTGGTGCAAGCGCAAACCACCGCCACACTGCCGCTAGTCAACGATGTCGACATCCCCATTGTCGAACACACGAACGCCGCCATCCTTCTCGCCAACGTCATCGGCGGCCTGGGGCCGCAGTACCACGTATCGAACGAAGGTTTGGCACTTGTCCGTTTTCATGGGCAACTGGTATGGACAGCGCCGCTGGAGTTCAATAACGGTCTAATCTGGCTGACAAAACGAACCAGTCCAGGCTACGTGTGGACATCGGCCAGCAATCCGTCCGCCAAACCAACGCTAGTACTTGGAAATCACTACCTGTACACGCCGCAGGCTGGACTTTGGGACAATTTGCAACGCATCCTGTACCAGCATTATCCCGAGTACTACCTAGGCACCACTGATTGGGAGATTGATCCAAGCGGCAAGGGGTATTGGATCACCTCGCTGTACAAACCTGCACCTGGCTTGACGAGTCTTGTCACACGAGTCATGGTTGGCAGCGCCATGACCGACCCGACAACTGGTACCACCGTTATGTACCCGCTTGGCAAACAACCGACCTGGGTGAGTCAGGTCGTCGGACCAGAGTTTGCACAGAATGAAGCGGATCGCTACGGTTGGGATCGCGCTGGATTTATCGCGGCGACCTTTACCCACCAGAACGCCACGATCCCCGTGCATTCCACTCCCTACAACGTGTTGCTTGACAACGGCGCACTTGGTTGGGAGATCCCCATGAGTTCGCCGAGCAACACAGACAACTCACTGGCCGGACTGCTCCTGATCAACGCCGAAACCAATCAGGTGACATTTACTTCGTTTACGGGTGTGCAAAACGATATGGCTGCGTCGCAGCGCATCAACGGTGCCACGATCAACAGCACGCTCAGCGCAGGACGGCCACTGCTCTACAACTGGGCGGGCGCGCTTGCCTATGTGGCGCCTATCGTCAATTCGTCTGGTATCGTACAAGAAGTGGCGGTCGTCGATCCGCACAACACCGTTCAACCGATTGTTGCTAGTAATCTACCGGGAGCCATGAGCAATTGGCAAAGCTACCTGGCGTCGGGAGACATCGGACTGAGTCCCGGCAATAAGGGGACTGGACTCAAGACCGTCACTGGCACCGTGGAAAGGGTCGCCACCTTCCTCACGTCGAGCGGTTCAAGCGGTTCAACGGTAAAGGAAAACTGGCTTTTCCTGATCCACCATCAAGCGTACACTGCCGATATGTCGATCAGCCCGAACGTGATTCCGTTTGTGCAAGCGGGCGACCATGTGACCATCACCTATGTGCCAAGCGACATCCCGTACTCAATCACCGCCATTACCGATCAAACGCTACAAAAGAAACCCTGAATCCATTCCGTAAAACAGTGCGCAAACACACGTGTGTTTGCGGCTTGCACTCCATTGGGTTCTCACATGATTACTTTTGACTCACCGGCGATTGTTCTGGCAACCTTTACGCTTTATCAATGGTGCGCAATTAGTTTTGACTGAAGCGCTCCACTTCCGCGATCGATAGCCGGAGTTTTTCTGCAACCATTTCTATGGAAAAACCATTTTCAAGAAAGAATTTTACAGCATTCTGAAACGCGAGATCGCGCTCCTCTACAGCGTGATCTCGCTCTTCTACGGCGTGATCTAGTGCCTCAACAGCGTGATCTCGCTCTTCTACGGCGTGATCTAGTGCCTCTACAGCGTGATCTCGCTCCTTGATCGCCTCGTTGAGCAGTTTCACGGCCTTCTCACGATCTTTTGCGATATTTTTCATATCAAGCAATTCCTTTTCGCGAGAAATGTAGTAGGCCCAATGCTCAGGATCTTTACTGATCGATTCCCACAAATCCAAGGCTGTTTCCATCACCGGATCCACCTCCCTGAGTGCCATCAGATCTGCAAACGAATCCCTTTCGACAGCCTTGAGCATTAACAACCATCGCAATAAGGGTTGTTGCTTAGTATAATATTTCGGTATCTTTGATAATTCAATAAAATGGATTTCTAACGAGTCGGTCAGCAAACGTTTCGATTCGTCGTTATACAGATGATACGACGTATGATACGGTTCCGTCGATGGGAATAAAGAAAAATCCAAAATATTAATCAAGATGAGCTTGGGAATGCATTCGTAATCTTCGCCCCTTAAGAGTAATGTTTGATGGATCATCGAGAAATAATACAACGTACGATTGATCATCCCTGAATAATTAGCGACCTGAATCTCAACATTGATCTTCTCTCCGTGATTGGTGGTCACATAAAGATCAAGACGTACACTCTTCCCGTTCTCAGTTCCTTTCGGAATCTCATTATTTTCAAATTGAACCGAAGTAATGTAGTTGTCTGAACTCGTCATTAACACATCGTTCAAAAACGGAATCAAAACCGGTTCACTTTGATTGGGTTGACCAAACATTTGCTTAAACGCATAATCAACCAATAAATTCATCAATTTCATTATATTCCACCTCCAACGGATTTTACAACACGCAGACGACTTCCACAAGTTGATATGAATCCTCCCCCACCTACGCTGTCGCGTTGAGGTGAGGGTTTCTGGCGTCATATGGCACGGCCAGAGGAGCCTTCACTCGCCCCACTATCCCCTCAGCAAATGCGTTGGGGAATACTTTTCTCAGGATGTTCATGGCACCGTTCACATCCGCGTTGATCTTCGTGCCGTCTTTGGCTACATACAAGCCACGGTACTTGCGCTTACCAGAAAACTTCGGCTTTTCATCCCCCTGGCTCTCGCCGTAAGTTGGGATGAAGTCGCCGTCCAGCGCACTCGCTTTCGAAGTGTAGCTTTCTTCCGTCACGATCACGTCAATGCCCGCTGCTTTCGCCTTGTACTCGATCATTTGGATCAGCAACGAATGAGGCAAAAAGACAAAATTTTGATTGTTTCGTCGCCCCATATTGGCTTCCTGTTTCCACGCCACGTTGTGACCGATGACAATCTTGCTGATCTCATGCTCTACCGCGTAGTTGACCACGTAGCGACTCATTTTGTGAAAGGCATCCTTGATCCGGTCGTGACGTTTTCTTGCCAACGTCTTTAGTCGCTTTGACGTATGTTGCCCTTCTTTGGGTTCGTGACCTTTACGAAGGATCGAGTAGTATTTGGCATTCAGTTTGTTATAAAGCTGGTTGAGCGCCTTTATCCGTCCTCCTCGAATCAAGATCGGTGTCCATCCTAAGATGTTTGTGACCATCGTGATGAGATTCGTCACCCCTAAGTCGATGGCTAGGTAACGTCCGTTGTCTTCCTGCGCTTCTTTTGGCGGCTCCACTTTCACGATCACTTCCACCGTGAAGTGGTCGTAGGCAGGGATCACTCTCGCTTCTTGCAATGTCCCTGGCATCGCGGCCACTTTCCCGATGTTCAAGCGTTCTTTTGTCCCAGGGAATTTTAGATACTTCCCCTCTTTTACGCCACAATCTTGATTTGTGAACGTGACTTCTTTGAATCCCTCTTTGTCAAGATAGTCGGGGATCTTTGGCTGACCAAGATACTGACCTGGATGTTTCTTGTACTCTTTTGTCGAAGCAAAGAAGGACTTCCAATTCTGATGCAGGTTTTTTAGCACTCCCTGTGCCGTCTGCGCGGAGAGGGTCACGTAGTTTTCTTCTTTCATCGCCCGAAACAAGGCGTTGAGAAATTCATATCCTAAGTACGACCTTTCTTTTGTTGGTGCAGAAAATAGCTTAGGCTTCTCTTGGTTTTTGGTTCTCG
>JAJZCL010000085.1 GCA_021846165.1 Bacillota bacterium
CTGTTGATCTGTTCAGGGTCGTTCATGTACGGCCCCAATGTAATCGGATGCTTAGGATCAAGAACATGATGATACCCTTGCGGCCGTTCCCCGACAAACCCCTGCACGGCTTCACGATTCTTGAAGTAGCGCACACGGCGCTTTGCGTGCGAGGTGAAAAACCCGTCCGACGCCACCAGCACCGGCAAGCGCACATCGGCGTGTTCCGCCAGTTTGAGCGCGATGATGTTCATGTCGTACACCGCCTGCGGATCACGCGCCAGCAAAATCGGCCAACCGATGTTCAGTCCGTGGTACAAGTCGGAATGATCGCCGCGAATGTCGAGAGGACCGGTTACCGCTCTTGTCACGAGATTCATCACCATCGGCAGGCGCGCAGCCGATTGCGCTGGCAATTGCTCCAACATGTACAAGAAGCCGTTGGCTGACGTCGCGTTGAACACGCGACCTCCGCCCGCAGCGGCGCCAAAGCAGATCCCCGCCGCCCCGTGTTCGCCGTCAGCAGGAATCATCACAATGTCATGTTCACCGCGCGTCTTCATTTCATCGAGATACTCCGCAATCTCCGTAGAGGGAGTGATCGGAAAATACCCCATTACATGGTAATTGATCTGCGACGCCGCACGCGCCGCCATCTCGTTCCCCGAACGAAAGTCGGTCAGTTGTTCAAAAAACTCCTCGTTCGCAGACCCGCCGTACATCGCCTTTAAGTTTTGCTCTTGGATTGCCATTTTCAAATACCCCCCTGTTCAAGCTTGGTATACGGGAAATGAGTGCTTGACCATCTTTTGCTCAGCGTAACCGTCTTCTTCGCGAAGTTGGGTGAGTGCGTTGGTGGGACAAACATCCACACACTTGAGACAGCCTTTGCAATATTGGTAATCGATACCATCCAGGTACATAAACGACCTGCCCGCCTCGTTCGTTCTCTCCGACCACACGAAACACATATCCGGACACACCTGATCACAATTGCCGCAGTGAATGCAGGTGTTAAGATCAAGCTCCGGAACAAAGCCCTGCCTAGAGGCACTCAGGTCTTTCAAGAACGAGTTGCCCGCCGTCTCGATAACGCCCCCCATCGGCTGGGTTTTATACCCCATCGGCGACACCGGTCGAACAAAATGATGCGACATCGCTTCCGCATCTGGTGCGTACACTTTCGTCACCACCTCTTCATAACCACGATCAAAAGTGCGGATATTCGCATCCCGCAACGCCGGGTACTTGCCATGAAAGGTTTCCCGGATCACCTCGCGCACCGCTTCCGGATCCAGAATGGGAACCTCCCTGCACAGAGCGCCCATCATCGCCGTGTTCACGCGCGTCTTCTCTTCGACCGCGATCCTCATTGCGTCAACACAGACGATCGTGCCCGACTTGAGATCGGTCAGTTCGCGCACCTCATCTGGACTCTTCGTCGTGTTGATCACCAGGATTCCGTCTGCCTTAAGTCCGGCAATGCAGTTTTGGGTCTTGCAAAGCGCTTCGTGAAACACGCCGACCACGTCAGGTTCTTCGATCGGATTGGCGCTGCGGATCGTGACGTCTGGTTGCCGCAAACTGACATACGACTTCACTGGTGTGCCTTTCTTTTCCGAACCGTATGACGCCGAGTTGTAACCGTTCAACCCCATGCGCAGCACACCGGCTTCAGCCAACATTTTCCCGGCTAGGTTCGCCCCCAGGCCGCCAATCGACTCAAGCCGAATATCCGCGCTGTTTCGCTTCAGTTCCTCTTCTGTTAACTTCATATCGCTCAACTGTTATCCCCGCCTTATTGTTATTTTTATTACGATCATCAATCTGTATCAATCAAAAAATCATCCCTGTTCTTTATTTGATTGTATGCTCTATCAGGAATAATCGTCAAGTGTTTTATTGCGTTGCAAGGGCATTTATTCATGCTTTTCGCGCAAATAAGAGTGAACCGAATGTCGATTCGCGGCATGCATTCGATACGTATAAAGTGGCCTTCCCACCGTGCGATAATTCAAGTTCGTTGATAAAAACCCTATATTTTCTAAAAAATTTAAGTACTTGCGTATGGACACGCGAGACACGCCAATCGAAACCGACAGATCTTCTGTTGAAAAAGCGTCATCGCCAAACTGTTCAATTCGGTCAACCACAAGTTGCAAGGTGGAACGAGTCAGGCCTTTAGGCAACTCTCCCTTCGCAACGGCGACTTGCTCGTGAAAGAGCAGGCGATCCAGCTCGTTTTGACTGATATTGCCCCGTTTATCGAATAAGTCGCGTTCTTCTTGGTATTTGCGAAGCGCAGCGCCAAACCGTTCAAACTGAAACGGCTTGATCAGGTAATCGACGGCGCCCAACCGCAACGCCGTGTTGACGCTTTGAATGTCGCTCGCGGCGGAGATCACAATGACATCCACCGCCTGCGCACGCGAGCGGATCTCCGCCAATACTTGCAGACCGTTGCGCCCCGGCATGAACAAGTCGAGCAAGACCAAATCCACATGCACTTGTGCGAGTTTGGCGAACGCTTCATCCGCGCCTGTCGCCACCCCCACACACTTGAATCCAGGCACTAGATCCAGGTACTTGCGATTGATTTCGCCCACCATTGGATCATCCTCTACAATCAACACGTCGAGCAACCCCTTCACCCCTCTCCTACAAAGGGAAGTCAGCAATAAACGTCGTTCCTTCCGCAGTCGACTTAAACGACAGCGAACCGCCAATTCGTTCCATGCGTTGCTTGGTCAAATACAGCCCGTACCCACGATTTTTCCCTTTTGTAGAAAATGACTTTTCGAAAATCATTCCTTGAATGCGATACGAGATCCCATCGCCGTTGTCTTTCACCGCGACGGTCAACCTACCTTCCGTGTGTCGAATCGCCACCTCAATCGCCTTTACCTTATTGTTTTTCACCGCTTCAAATGCGTTATCGAGCAAGTTTCCCACCACGGTGATCACATCATCCGCCAACTCAGGAGAACGCAATTGGGGAATCGGCAGGTTTCCCTCCGTCACGATGCCGAGCTTGACGTCAAGCTCTGACGCGCAACTGGCTTTACTAAGCAAAAAGCCCACAAACACCGGGTCTTTAATCTGGCTTGAAATCGCGCCCACCTCCAACTGGTATTGATTGGTAATCTGATGAATGTAGTCGATCAGGGTGTCTAGGCTCCCGACATGGATCATCCCCAAAATCACATGCAGTTTGTTCATGAATTCGTGCGTTTGCAGACGCAAAGCGTCAGTATACAGTTTGATGCCAGTCAGTTGTTCCGCTAGTTTTTTCAATTCTGTTTTGTCGCGGAATGTTGAGATGGCGCCAACGACTTGTCCATTCATCAACACGGGAAAGTTGTCGACGAAAAAGTGGTACCCGTTCAGATTGACCTCCTGGTCGTACTCAGGCAAACCAGTGCGCATCACCGTGCGCATGTGCGAACCCGGAAAAAAATCGCCAATGTACTCTCCCATCGGCGACTTGTAAAGAGAAGCGTGCCGAAACATTTCCACGACCGCACGATTCGCGACCACAATCCGCGCTTCGCTGTTCACGGCCAGTATGCCCTCGTGAACCGCCTCCAACATCGCCTCGCGTTCCCTCCATCTCCGCGCGAATTCATATGGATTTTGGCCGTTCAAGACCCGCTTCACCTTCATCGACAGCAGTAACCCCCCGCCGCTCGCAACCGCCAACCCGATAGCGGCACTCGCAACAAGCGTCCCTGCGATCCGTTCCATGCCCACATGTACGCGATGCAGCAGCATAAGGGCAACGACTGCAAGCGGAACGATGGCCAACACACAGACTGTGGCAATCACGTAAGCCGTGAACGACACCCGTAGGTTTTTAGCGAACATAAACGCTCCTTAACTTTCTTTATTTACTTAATGATTATCTTGATTACAAAATCTCGTCAAATCGTCTCGATGCCGTTATTCTGTCAATAGGGATTGTCTGAAAGCGGTTACGAACTAAGTATGACATGTTTTGAAGCACATCATCAATAGACAATCCACTCATTCCAAAGGGGTGTAATACTGATGAAATCCACACCGTACCGGGTATTGTCCCGAATCGCCGTATCCGGCGTCATCGCCTCCGCCATGACCTTGTCGGGAGTCGCAGCCGCAAGCGCCGCGAGCAAAGCGCCTGCCGCGCCCAAACAAATCGTCATCGGAACACTGTATGCGAGTTCTGGGAGTTTTGCGCAGTCCTCCCTACCACAGTACGCCGGGTTAAAGTTTTGGGTCAACCAGATGAACCAAAGCGGCGGCGCGTACGTCAAGGCATTTCACAAGAAAATCCCGCTCAAACTCGTCGCCTATAACGATCAGAGTTCAAGCACCACGGCCGCCACGTTGTACAACCAATTGATCACGCAGAACAAAGTGAACATACTGGTATCGGACTTTGGCTCCGTTCTCACCTCCGTCGCAGTTCCGATCGCGCAGGAACACAAGATGCTGTTGATCGACCCAACAGGCACCGGCGACAGCTTTTTCAGCAAAACCAATCCTTACATCGCACTAACCTCGCTGCCGACGTCCGGCGTATGGCCGACAACGCTCGCGAATTACCTGATCGACAAGCACTACAAACGGATCGCGGTGATCTACGATCAGAACGACTTTGACCAATCTCAGGCCACCACACTCACCAATAAATTGAAAACGGCTCACATCACGCCCGTTTACAATAACTCGGTGCCGACATCGACGTCGAACTACCCCGTACTCGTGCATGCTATTATGTCGAGCAACCCCGATGCGGTGATCGAACTTGGATACCCCACCAACGACATTCCGTTTCTGCAAAGCGTGTCAGCAAGCGGTGCCAAATTTAACATGCTATTCACCATTTTCCCAGGCCAGCTTCTTTCCAGCATGGAGCAAAACGTCGGTGTGACGAGTCTGGCTGGCACCTATACGTATCCCACTCCACCACTGCTCGTTTACAACAACGTCAATTTCGGCCTTGGCATGAACGCATTCGCAACGGCATTCAGCAAAGCGAATAACAGCGCCCCCAACTTCCTTGACGTCGCGGGGTACAACGCTGGACTGGTGATCCAAAAAGCACTGGCCAACACGAATGGACTGTCGCAACTGCAACTGCGCCAATCCCTCTATACCTTCTCAGGCAAAATGTTCACACTGGACGGATTGTTTAAGTTAAGTCCCACGGGTGCGCAAATCGGCGAAACCCTCCCCGTCGCACAACTGGTCAAGTCCGGAAACGGATTGAAAGTGAACGTGGTTACGCCGTAGTCCAAGTAACGGAAGCGTTGGCGGGAATATCGGCGCGGCGTCGATATTCCCCGATCACGCAGAGAAAGGTGGCTGAAACGGCTTGTGCTGACATATACGATCATCTCTGGGCTTTTGTTTGGTCTTTTCTGTAGTCTGATGGGCATCGGACTAAACCTGATTTTTGGCGTCATGCGCTTCGTCAACCTGGCGCATGGAGATTTTCTGATGCTCGGCGCGTTCGGTGCTTATTTTGCCTATACATTCTGGGGACTCAGCCCTGCCCTTGCATTGGTGGTCGAAATCATCGTCATGATTGCGATCGGCGCTTTGATTTACTATGCGTTTGTTCCGCGACTCTTGCGCTCCCGAGATCCCGAGATGCTTTCGTTGATCTTTTTCTTTGGAATTTCTCAGATCATCCAAGCGATTGCGGTCATTGCTTTTTCCAACAACCCACGCTCCATCGTGTGGTCAGCGCTCGGGTCCGCCAATTACCAGGTGTTGGGGCAAGGTTTCCAAGAGTCTTGGGTCGTCAGCGCGCTCATCAGCGCCATTGTGATTGCCTTGGTGTACGTCTATCTGTATCACACAAAAATCGGCTACGCCACGAGGGCTGTGATGGGGAGTCAGGAAGAAGCGGCGAGCAGCGGCATCAACGTCCACCGCGTATCCGCGATCGCCATGGGTATTGGCCTCGCCCTTGCGTCAGCGGCGGGTACACTCAGTCCGTTCTTACTTGGTAGTATCACGCCCAATATGGGGAGCGATATCACCACCACATCATTTTCCATCATCATCATCGGATCACTCGGCAATCCGCTTGGCACGGTACTCGGTGGACTGATCTATGGACTGTCCTCCATGTTCATGCAAAGTTACGTTCCTTCCTGGGCCAATTTGGTGCCCTACCTGCTTCTGTTCCTGATCCTGCTGTTCAAACCAAGTGGTCTACTCGGCAAGGTGGTTCGACATGCGTAAACACTTACTCTATGGAGCCATCGTGTTTGTCGTCGTCATTCTGTTGTTCACCCTCTTGCCGTCTGTGTACAGCAACGAAGACTTGTTTTTTCAGGCGATGGTCTACCTGGCACTCGCGCAGGGCGTCAACATCCTTTATGGGTTTACGGGGTATCTCCCCTTTGGTTATGTCGGTTTTTTTGGCACAGGTGCCTACGCCACCGCGCTGTCGATCACGCTTTTGCATATTCCGCCCATTCCCGCCATTCTCATCGGCGGACTCGCATCGGTTGTGCTGGGAATCCTGCTGTCACCCCTACTCAGGCTCTCTGGCGCTTATTTCGCGATTGGGAGTTTAGCCGCATCGCAGATGGTGTACTACATTGTGTCCAATCCAGCGCTGCAAAATCTCACCAACGGCCCCTACGGCATCAATCTGGAATCCGTATACCAGCCGCGCGCTAGCTACATTACGATGATTGTCATTGTCGCACTTGTCATGGGCGTCGTCATCTACATCCGTAACTCACGCTTCGGACTGGCACTACAGGCCATTCGCGAAGACCCCGTAAGCGCTGGCATGGCGGGCATTCACGTCGTTCGTCAGCGTGCCATGGCGTGGTTTTTAAGCGCGATGATCGCTGGCGTCGTTGGCGGGGCGTTCGCATGGCACATCTCGGTGTTTTATCCGACCACCGTATTCGACTTGAACATCAGCATATTCGCCATCGTGTTCACACTCTTCGGTGGCGTGACCACCGTACTCGGTCCTGTGCTTGGCATGTTCGTTCTCTACGGCTTTTATAACGTGATCGGCATTTCAGAACCACAATACTTCCAACTGATCTATGGCGTTCTCATCTTGGTGCTAGTACTCTTCCTGCCCAGCGGAATGGTGTCGCTGATGAAAAGGAGGGGTCATTATGTCCCCTAAGTCCATTCTTGTGTTAGAAAAAATCGTGAAGCAGTTTGGCCAGTTCCGCGCTCTGGATGGTGTCAGCTTGGAGCTTTCGGCGGGCGAAATCCTTGGACTCGTCGGCCCCAACGGATCCGGCAAGACCACCTGTATCAACGTGATCGCCGGGTTGTACCGTCCCGACGAAGGCAATCTGTATTTTCAGGGCAGCAAGATCACTCGCCACTCGCTGACCCACTCGGCGCACATGGGCATCAACCGCACCTTCCAGGTGCCAAAACCGTTTAAGTCACTGACGGTGCGTGAAAACCTGGTGATTGCCGACCACTACGCGAAGCGACCTCACCCACCTCTAGATGAGCTTCTAGAATTTGTCGGGTTGTCCTCGCTCGCTGATCGCGAGGCGGGGAGTCTGAACAGTTCACAACAAAAACTGCTCGATTTGGCGAGGGCGCTCGCAACAGGACCCAACCTGCTTTTGATCGACGAATTGGCGGCCGGGCTCAACCCCTCGGAACTCGACAAAGTGGCAGAAAAAGTGCAGTATCTCGCAAAATCCGGCATCGCCATCCTGCTCGTGGAACACCTGCTCGGGTTTATCAATAGCCTGACGAAACGTGTCATCGTCATGAACGCTGGCAGAGAAATCTTTGAGGGCGATCTGGAAACGGCGGCCAAAAACCCAGAAGTCAATGCGGTTTACCTGGGAGGATGAAAATGGACACACTGCTTGAAGCAAACGCAATCAATACAGGGTATGGTCAGTTGCAGGTGCTGTGGGACACGGAAATTTTTGTCGGCGAATCCGAACGAGTGGTGCTGCTGGGCGCCAACGGCGCCGGCAAAACCACCTTACTGAAGTGCCTAATGGGGCTTTTGCCAATTTGGAGCGGTTCAATTAAGTTTGCGGGGAATCAGATTGAAAAAAAACGCACGGACGAACGGTTTCAAAGTGGCATTTCTTACATGTCTGAAATGGGCGTTATTACAGGACTGACGGTGGAGGAAAACCTTCTTATCGGTGGTTACTATCTGCCCAAATCAACACAAAAGCAACAACTCGAAAAAATGTATGAACAGTTCCCCGACCTCAAGCAGAAACGCCGCAATGCGGGCGGGAGCCTAAGCGGCGGCCAACGCAAGATGCTGGGCGTGGCAAAGGCACTCATGAGTCTGCCGAAACTCCTCGTTATGGACGAACCTTCGGCGGGACTCTCCCCACTTTTCGTCAAAGAGGTGATCGATTTTTTGGTCAAATCAACCGAACAATCCAGTCTGTCACTGCTCATCGCCGAACAAAACGTGAAGTTTCTCGAAATCGCCGATCGTGTGTATGTGCTGGACGGCGGCAGGATCACATTTGCCGGTACCGTTTTGGAACTTGTTGCAGACGATGCGGTCAAAAGAGCCTATTTTGGCCTTGACGGAGCATGAGTGGAAGGATTAACCTAGTCCTATTGCGCTGAGTTTATTTCATACCACGCTTGATCTTCCGAGGTTGAGAACAGTTGCGAATAAGTTATCACTA
The DNA here is from genome assembly GCA_021846165.1 of Bacillota bacterium. Lineage (GTDB taxonomy): Bacteria > Bacillota > Bacilli > Alicyclobacillales > SLC66 > JAJZCL01. The sequence continues at coordinate 8,637 of JAJZCL010000085.1, forward strand.
TTTACTAAAACCTGATATTTTGATATAATGTTATCAGGTGGTGAAATGATGAA
>JAJZCL010000086.1 GCA_021846165.1 Bacillota bacterium
TGGCAATGCGAATGATCGCCTCCGCCACATCACCGGCACCCTTGGCGACAACGCGGGGAGCAAGGTCTTTTTGCAACTCATACTGCAGCGCCACCGCTTTTTTCGGTTCCACCTACAACTCTCCCCTCGTTTCAGCTAACTTGCCAACCGAAAATTGGCTAATTTCCCAGCCTGCTTTAAGGAGCGCGGTGTGCGCATACGACTGGCTGTACGCCAGACCCTCGCGCAACGACGCGTCATCCGTGCGAATGTGCAAGGAAAAATCAGCCTTCGTGAACATAAAGTGCAACTCGACCAGTTTGTCCTCCACATTGATCTTTACCAGCAGGTGTTGGGCGGGTTGTCCCATTTGCCCTCCTGTCGGTTGCCGCTCGGCTTCCCAATAGACCGCTTCCCTGCGATCGTTTTCAAAATAAACAGGCGGATAAAAAAAACCGCTTCCGGTGATAAGTAGGGTGGGGTTTTGCACGGCTGATCCGAGTTTCTCGGCGACCGCCATGCGTTTCACCTTCTCTGGCACCGCAGGATCCTTGAACTGCGGTTCGCTCAAGTTGGAAAGCGAGAGCAGAACGCCGGGCGGCAACCAGTTCGCCGCAGGCAGTGTCTGCCCTTGCATAGAGGGTTCATTCAGCAAAGGCCGCAGGGTGTGCCACAAGGTCTGCACCGTGTTGGTCAGAACGTCTTCCGGCGATGGTTGCGGCGTCATGGTAAGATTCGCTGGTTGCGGTGCCGCGCCAGCCTCTTTGCGAGTTGCGGCACTTGTCTGTGCGCCATCCGTCGTCTGCTGTTCATTCAGCGTCTGCACGAGAAACCGCCGCCAGCCCCACTCGGTTCGCATCTTATTGGGATCGGCCGCAAACTCTGGCGGCACAGGAACTCCGAACTCTTCAGCCGGCGCCCCTTGCTGATTCGTCCGTTCCGCAGTGTGGGCGTGTTTGACCCCGCTGGCGGACGATTCTGCGCTGCGTCGATTGGATGCGTCGCCAATTCGCCCCGTGCTTTTTGGTTCGGGTACGCTTCCAGATAACGGTCGAATGCTTGAATCCACGCTACCGCCCCTTTTCGTGTCGCCAAGTGGCACGACTGCTTTCTTCTAGTAAAATGGATTCTTCCGCAATCTGCAAGACCGCTTTTTGTAACCGCACGATCGCAGGCAAGCTCCCCTTCACCCATTCTTTTGCGATATCTTCCGCTTTCATCGAAAACCACCTGCCCTCCACCGTCACCTCTGGCTGCGAATTTTCATCCACGCTACCACCTCCATTTCCCTGTCACATGCATATTCACACCCTTTCGCACTTATGGATGATAGCAATGACAAGAAGGAGGAATCCCCATGCAAATCGCCATCTACTTGCGCAAGTCGCGCAAGGATCTGGAGGCGGAACGGGAAGCGGCAAAACGCGGAGAGGCGTACGACACCCTCGCCAAACACCGGGTCGAGTTGTTCGCGTTCGCCCGCCGAGCAGGTCACGAGGTGCAAGATGTCTTTGACGAAGTGGTGTCAGGGGAGTTCATCCAGGAGCGTCCCGCCATGCAAAAGCTACTGCATAAGGTGCGTGCGCTCGCGTACGACGCGGTGCTGGTCGCCGATCTGGATCGCCTGGGGAGGGGCGATAAGCGAGATCAAGGTTGGATCGAAAAAATTTTCAAGGATTCTCACACGCTCATTTTGACGCCGTTTGAAACGCACGACCTCAATCAGGAGTTGGGGGAGTTTACGGTCGAGGTGAAAAGCTTTCTCGCGCGCATGGAGTATAAACAGATCAAAAAACGCCTGCAAGCAGGACGGCGACGCTCGGTTCTCGACGGCAAAGACTTGAGCCAGAAGCCGCCGTACGGTTATGAAAAGGACGCTACGTTGCGTTTGCAAGTGGTGTCTGCAAAAGCGAAGGTGGTGCGCAGGATTTACGAGCTTTACGCGGCGGGATGGGGGCAAACGAAAATCGCCGCAACGCTGACGCAAGACGGGATTCCGTCGCCATCTGGGCAGTCTGTCTGGTCGCGCGTGACGGTCGGAAAAATCCTCGCCAACCCCAAGTACAAGGGGGATCAGGTGTTTGGCCGCGTGCGCTGGATCAAGCAGGAGGACGGTTCGTATCGAACGCGCAAGGCGCGCGCGGATGACGAAGTGTATCGGAAGGAGGGGGCACACGAGGCGATCATCGAGGCCACTTTGTGGGCGCAGGTGCAACACATGCTGAGCGAGCGAACTCACGGAACGGGACGGAAGCGGACGTTGCTGAACCCGTTTGCCGGGGTACTCGTGTGTCGGGTTTGCGGCAAGTCACTGCAGGCGCATTTTCCAAAAAACCGCCCCGGCCCCTATCTGTACTGTCCGACGCCCGCTTGTCCGCAGCGCATGATCACGCTCGCGAAAATCGAGTCCGTCGTCAACGAGCGGCTAACACCACTGCTTGAAGCCTTAGACTTGCGCACGCTACTGCAACACCCCCCCGCGCGCACAATGCAGTCACCACTGCCTTTTGCCGTTGCCGCATCTGAGCAACCGCTTTGCGCATGGGAGGTTTATACGCAAGCATCGGCGGAACAAAAGAACCGAATCGTGAAAGCGCTTATTGCGCGGATGACCTACCAACGGGAAAAGCACGGGCAGTCGCCACACCGCTTTTCTTTACTGATCACACTGCAACCGGGGCTTTGACCGTGCGGCGGCCATTCCCGCGCCACGCCACACGTGCCCGTTGGCGCTCCTGAAACTTTTGCCAGTTACAGTACGCCTCGACGTGATCGAGGTAGTTTTCAAGCAGTGTTTTGGCCGATTCTTCGTAAGCGAACACAAACGCCTTTTGCACTTCTTTTTTCGCGAGTTCGTCGTACTCCTTGCGGGCGACAGCGACAAAGTTCAGCAGCCGCTCGCGGTCTTCTTTGCCGATCGACGCATGCTGATCAAGGCCGTCCTTAATTGCGCGCAGCACGTCGAGGGCGTTGATGCAGGTCGTATCCTGTCGGATCAGCGCACTGGAGATGCGATTGATGACGTAGCGCGGGTCAATCCCGAACATGCCTTCGTCGGGCGCTTCTGTGCGCAGTTCGCGGATGTCTTTGTCCTTGAATCCTTCGACCGTACGACCGTCGTACAGGTTGAGCTTCTTCAGCAGATCCATGCCTTGCTTCTTGCTCTCTTTCAGGCGCGTCAACACGGAAAAAACGGACGCCGTCCACAAGGCGTGGGGGGCAATATGAACGCCCACGAGGTCAGACTGGCCGATCAGCTTATGGTAGATTTTCACCTCTTCCGACACGCGCAGGTTGTACGGCACCGGCATCACGATCATCCGCGACTGCAGCGCTTCATTGCGCTTATTGCCGACAAAGTTGCGGTACTCCGTCTCATTCGTGTGGGCGATCACCAGTTCATCGGCTGAGATCAGGGCGAACCGACCGGCCTTAAAGTTCCCTTCCTGCGTCAGCGAGAGTAGGTGCCAGAGGAACTTCTCGTCGCACTTCAGCATCTCCTGAAACTCCATCAGCCCTCGGTTGGCCTTGTTCAGTTCGCCGTCAAACCGATATGCCCGCGGATCGCTTTCCGACCCAAACTCACCAATGGTGGAAAAATCGATGCTCCCGGTCAGATCCGCGATGTCCTGAGACTTGGGATCGGACGGACTGAAGGTACCGATGCCAATGCGGTCATTTTCGGATAGCAGCACACGTTCAACAGCGACCTTTTCAATTTTGCCCCCGTAATCGGTTTGCAGGCGCATGCGGCAACTGGGGCAGAGGTTACCTTCAATGCGCACCCCGAGGCTCGCTTCCACCTCTTTGCGTAGTTCCTGCGGGACTAAATGCAGGGGCTCTTCATGCATCGGGCAGTCCCGAATCCCGTACAGCGCCCCTTCTGGTGTGCGGCTAAAGCGCTCTAATCCTTCCTTGAGCAGGGTGACAATCGTCGACTTGCCGCCGCTGACGGGTCCCATCAAGAGCAGGATCCGCTTGCGCACATCAAGTCGCTTGGCGGCGGAGTGAAAGTACTCCTCCACCAGACGGTCGATCGGCTCCGTCAGTCCGAATAAATCCTGCGCAAAAAAACGGTACACGTTGTGTCCGTTTTCTGCCTTCTCGATTCCGGCTGCCGCGATCATTTGGTAGATGCGCGCGTGCGCCGACTCTGCGACGGTCGGGTACTTGCGCACCAGTTCAAGGTAATCCGCAAACGTTCCCTCCCATGCGAGTTCCTCTTCCTTGGCGCGATAAGCCGCGATGCGACCGATAATATCCACCTTTCCATCACCCCTGTGCCAGGCTTGTCAAGTTCTCCACTACGGCCTACGTTCGATCGCCAACAAGTGCAGTGGTTACAAGATGGTGTGATATTATCCTTATGCGCCGCATAGCCCCGCGTTGCTCCCAATTCATTTGTATGCGCCTATGATCAGCTTCAAGATGGGTAGAATGAAGGGACTCTTTATGCGTCGGGGGCAGTCCCGAATTCCGTACAGCGCCCTCTCAGATGTACGGCTAAAGCGCTCTAGTCCTACCTAAAATTACTGAAAATAAACGCATGCCATTCCTCCCCCGCTTTCACTTCGTTTAGAAGTGGGGGACTCCTGACACAAAGACGTTGAATATGGTGACAATCAATGACTGCGCGATGGTCGGAGCTCGCGCATCAGTTCGAGGTAATCCGCAAACGTCCCCACCCTCGCACACAAAACTTGACGATATATTTGGCTATTTTAATTTCTCATACGGAAATTCGTAACGGAACATCCCAATATCGATTTTGTAGATGAACCTCACAAGTTCGACCAGTTCTTCGGTGTAATACTCCCAAAACGGCAGGTGCTCACTGCGATTCTTCACCTGTAGCTGCGCGTCGGGTTTGTTCAATTTTTTCTTTAACACCGCAAATCCTTCGGATAAGTTTTCATACCGCCCGATGTAGTTCATTTCCAGTTGCCCTAACGTGTTGATCATCCATGCATACTGGGGTTTGAAGTACACCTCCTTGTCCATTCGTTTTCGAAAGGTTTCGTTTTTGGCGTACTCTCTGACGAAATGATCAAATCGACCTAGGTGTCCGATCTCTCGTAACATATACTGGTTATACAGGGAGCTTAATTGCTTGTTGAACAGAAAAAAATATGCGGATACTAACCGATCCCAAGGGTTTCTGACGAACCCGATCTTAAAAAATTCGTAAAATCGTGTGGGATTCTCTAGCTCGTAGGCTACGAGGTGAATATGACCGGGAGTTTCAAGCCCGAGTGAAGACATCAGGCCGTGACCGGCCACTTTGGGGATGTGGATATAGATGATTTCGTTGTCGGTTAAATACTGGTGATGATACGCCACTGGATTTACCAAATAAACTCTATTGGCCATTTATGAGTTCTCCTATCAAATATTTCACGGCATCCGTTGTATATCGTCTGCCAATTGCACAATCTGTCGATCCATATCTTCTATTATACGCCGCACCGCCTCCAACTTCGGCTTGACTTGCAGCACCTGTCGGTACAGGGTTTTGGCCTCCACCCAATGCCCGCTCAATCGATACGCATCCGCCAGGTGCAGCATCGCCAGAAACGAGCCAATCGCCGGATCCATGCCATTTTTGCCTTCGGCGACCAATGCCAACGCTTTACCAAAGGACTGCCTAGCTTGCTGCACCGCCTGCGACTTTCGCAATTGGTACATTCCGTACAGGTACCACCCGTCCATCAGATCTGGGTGATCCTTCTGCAATCCACGGAGCGCCCGACTTAACAGCACCCAAGCATGACTGTCGCGGGGATGGTTCCGTAATTGCGCCAACGCGCCCTGACGCGCTTCCGCAAAGCGTTGCTGTTGCAGGAAATCTGGATACTTTTGATACGTCTTCATGGCTCATCTCACCTGCCGCCACCTTTACCTTTTGCTCTGACGCTGGATTCCATCACCAAAGAGTGGACACCCGTCGGATCATTGGTGTCCACTCTTTGCGTTTCGCCTTACTTGATCACTGTTTTTTTGTTGTACTCGACGTACTCATCTGGGACGACGGCGTCGAAGGCTTGGTTAATGACCAGGTGGTGCCATTCCATACCGTTTTGATGCCCAACTGGTTCAATAGCCCATTCATGCTCGACAACGGCATGTAGGTCGTCTTTTTCTTCGAATACGGGTCCACTGCGATAGTCCCTTGGACTTTCTGCAACACTTTCGATCCGTCAAGGGTGATCGCCATCGCGCCTGATCCTTTTTGCGTCGATTGAGTCTTAGACTGACTGTTCGTGGTCAAATTCCACTGGTGACCATTCCATGTGCTTTGAATCCCCACCGTCTTCAGTACCTGCATCACGTAGTAGATCGGCAATTCCGTCGCCTGACTCTTCGCCACGGGTTTGGTAATGGCGGGAATCACCGAGAGATGCGTCCCCAGGGTGATCGCCCGTTGATCCTTTGTGATATTGACGATCGCCATGCTGGTATTGCCTTCCACCGTCGTCACGATCTTCCCTTTGGACACCTGAGCAGGCACTTGCACATACCCGACACCGGGGACTAAATCAAAAACCTTTGCCTGTGGCGGGATATTCGGCTTGGTCACCGTCACTGGTTTTTTCGTCGTGGTGCCCGTAAAGTACACGCCCACCAACAGCGGCGTGTTCTTCGTCGTCATTCCTGTGAACTCATGGCTCTTCACCGTATTCAGGGTGCCGGTCGTGATCGTGATCGCGCCCTGTGATGATAGTGCCTGGTTCGGAATGTTCACTTTCACGTCTGTATTGCCAAACGACTTTTGCACGATCGTCGCAGTGGTTCCCACTGTTTGCTGGGATTTCACGACCGGTAAGAAATAATTCGCCGGATTGGATTGCCCTGTGGTGGAGATCGTTGGATATAAATGTAACGGGTGACGAAATCACAAAGGATCAAGCGAATAAAAATTTGGACTTTGCGTATCTAACCGCTATACAAGAAATTAAAACGTCCTAGAATAGCGTTTAGAAAGTTATATTTTGCTATTAAAGTGTTCAACTGTGCATTTCAATTGCCGCTTTAAGATTTCAGCGAAAAGACTTGGCGAATATTCTTTTGCGTTCATTGATATTTTTGTTTTCAGCACCTCGCCGTTTTCCAAAATCTTGCGATAATAGTAATGATCCGTCTTTCTGTACATTTCCCAACCATCGTTATCACAAAACCGTTTTAACTCTTTGGATTAGGCATTGATTAAGCGCTTTACATCATCGACAGATTCTTGCATGGCAACCTTAAATACATACGGGAAATGATCTCGACGGTTTGGGGCATTAAAATACATTTGAAAGTTGTCAGTCCAATATTCTTTTGCATAGTCTGTCAAATCTTGCGCAAGAACGGTTAATGCTTCATCGACATTTGAACCGACAGCAATAAGATCATCGATCTCTTCTAAAGTCGCCACAAAATCCCCATTTTCGTCTTGCTGAACAGATGCGTTAAAACGCAATGGTTTTGTAAGTGCAACTAAGTGTTCAAAACTCAATGTAGCCAACACATCTCGGTTGCGCGTCATAAATCCCGGTCGTCCACGTATAACAGAATCAATAAATTCACTGAATTTTCGACGCACATCACTTGAATTTTCTGCAAGTTGTAGCATAATCATTCCTCCTCCACCTCCAATAATAGCGTATTCGTACGTTTCGTACTATACGTACGATTATCAGAAGTGCGCCACGATATACATCCTACCTAAATCACCGCAATAAGGAAGGAAAGCTCCGTAATTAGCGAGTGCCGATTGTAAAATCGATTCTTCAACGGGGTTTATTGAACTCATCCATGATGTGGAGTGGGGATACAACCGTAACAAAGAACCACTTCCGCAAATCATCATCTGTATGCTGATGGCGGAAACATCTCGACTTTCCATTGATCAAGTCATCGACAGTGGCAGTCTGAAAGACGTGACCACGCTGGAGACCACCTTGTCAAATATGGATGCCATGCTGAATTGCGTTCACCCCATTCGCTTTGTGATCGCGGTTCCCGTTATTTCTCAGTTTGCCAAGAGAATGGTCACCAGCGAATGAAAAGAGATCGATCCCCTGCAGCACACCCTTGTGATTGGGGAAGATCTGCTACGCGCTGTAACCAAAGTGCGGGCCTGGAACGAAAAACACCACCTACATACACACGTTTACTATCACGAGATGAAGGCCATGAAACTACGGGAAGACGAACAACACAGGAAGTACTTGATGATATGAAAATCATCCAACACCGCTTCAGGCGATACGGTTAACAATCGTGAGGGGTCGGATTTATCGCATTGATCCTCATGTTCCATTTGCACAACCTGTTCTTTATTTTGATGAATCAGGGTTGCACGTGATAGGCAAGACGCATTGGCTGCATAGCGCCAGCAATCATGAACTCACTTACTACATTGTCCACCAAAAGCGGGGACAGG
>JAJZCL010000087.1 GCA_021846165.1 Bacillota bacterium
GCGCCCCATGCGAATGGAGGATCTGGAAGATATGTAAAGCAGGGCACGCCCTGCTTTGTTTGGCTTGAAAACGCTTACGTAAAGAACGGAACCCCGCATTTTATAAATGAATAGCCGGCGCGGAGTTCCAATTTCGTATCCCTGCACGCTGCGAACCGAAGACGATTACTTTTCTTTGTTGACGTTTTGGGATCGAAACAAGTCAGGCCGTTTGATGCGCCCGCGTTTTTTGTCGCGATAGTAAATGAAGCCGCCAAGGTAGGCGGTGCCGAGGATCGTCAGCAGCGCGCCGAGCGGAATCGCCCACCACTCTGCCTGAATGAGGCCATAGCGGATCAGGCTGACGCCGCCGCCGGCAACGAACAGGATGACGATGAGGACAAGCCAGGCGGAAGCGCCTTTCACATGAGCCACCCCTTCTTAATATTTGGTATGCTAAAAGCAATTGTATTTTCCATCTACCCCGCAGATCGATCCGGGGGTTCCCACCATCTTGCTCTGTCTATGTGGATCGGCTCAAGAACAGTGTACCAAAACGTTCGCCTGTCGGCGAGCGCGATTGGTGGCGCGGCTGTGAACATGGCAATACCCATGAGGCCATCGCGGTGCGCTGGTCGGGTAGCGCAAGATGGGGGTTTAGTGAACAAAAGTTTCGTGAAAACTGAATATGGAGAAAATCGGAAACACGTCGAAACGTGTCAAGCCACTTGAAAAAAAGAAAGCAACGATAACAAAGGCGAGCGAGCCGCCACAATGAAAGGATGGTGAAAGACCGTTGTAAGAAGGCTCAGCGACTTTTGAAACTAGAAGCAGACATTCGTTCTTTGAAACTGTCAAGGTTTTATCAGTTTATTACAACGGCATTCCCATGGATGTGTTTGAAAAGTTGACAACGTACGATTATGAACAATTGGTGTTTTGCCAGGACAAGTTTGCCGGCTTGAAGGCGATCATCGCCATTCACGACACGACCCTTGGTCCCGCCCTCGGCGGGTGCCGGATGTGGACGTACGCGAGTGAAGAAGAGGCGATCACCGACGCCCTGCGTTTGGCGCGCGGCATGACGTATAAGGCGGCGGCGGCGGGACTCAACCTAGGCGGCGGCAAAACGGTCGTCATCGGCGACCCTCACAAAGACAAGAGCGAGGCGCTGTTCCGTGCGCTCGGGAGGTTTATCGAGGGGCTGCACGGGCGGTACATCACGGCGGAGGACGTCGGCACCACCGTTTCCGACATGGACGTGATCCACATGGAAACGCGCTTTGTTACGGGGGTTTCACAGGCGTACGGCAGTTCTGGGAACCCTAGCCCGATGACGGCGCTGGGAGTGTTTCGCGGGTTGCAGGCGGCGGTCAAAGAGGTGTTTGGCAGCGACGACCTGGCGGGCAAGACGGTCGCGATTCAGGGTCTAGGCAGTGTTGGCTATGCGCTCGCGCAGTCGCTGCATCGCGTCGGTTCCAAGTTGATCGTCACGGACATTTCCAAGGACAGTGTCGCCCGCGCCGTGGCGGAGTTCGGTGCGCAGGCGGTCGAGCCGGACGAGATTTTCCATGTGCAGGCCGACGTCCTTGCGCCCTGTGCGCTGGGCGCCATCGTCAACGACCAGACGATCAACAGGCTGCGCGTGCAGATCATTGCGGGTTCCGCGAACAACCAACTGGCGGAAGAACGCCACGGCGACCGCCTGCACGAGTTGGGGATTTTGTACGCGCCCGATTACGTCATTAACGCGGGCGGGTTGATCAACGTCGCGGATGAGCTGGAGGGCTATCACGCGGATCGGGCCAGGAATAAAGTGGAAGGCATTTATGACATCATGCTGCGTTTGTTTGCGATTTCTAAGGAACACGGCATTCCTACGTACAAGGCGGCAGATCGTTTGGCGGAGGCGAGAATCGAGAAGCTGAAGCAGGTGCGCAGCACGTTTTTGCCGACTAGCAGGTCGCTGCTGACTCATCGTTGATGACGGGCAAAGAACGGGGGAGAGAGTCGTGAGCGATTGGGACGTGGTGGTGCTGGGCGGCGGTACCGGGGGCTACGTGGCGGCGATTCGCGGCACACAACTGGGGCTGCGCGTGGCGCTCGTCGAAGCGGGCAAACTCGGGGGGACATGCCTGCACCTGGGCTGCATTCCGACGAAGGCCTTGCTGCGTTCCGCCGAGGTGTACGTCGCGGCGAAAAACGGCGGCTCGTTCGGCGTGATGGCAGAGAGCGTCCGGTTCGATTGGGGACAAGCGCTGGCGCGCAAGCGCCAGATCGTTGACCAGTTGACCAAAGGCATCGAGTATCTGATGAAAAAACATCAGGTGCGGGTGATCGAAGGGTACGGCAGGGTGATGGGCAGCTCCATTTTTTCGCCGACGGCAGGCGCAGTGCGCGTTCATAGGAACGGCGAAGAAGAGGTGCTGACGCCGCGGTATACGATCATCGCAACCGGTTCGCGACCGCGGGGATTGCCGGGTCTGCCGTTTGACGGCAAGCGCGTGCTGTCCTCCGACGACCTGCTGGCGCGAGAAACGCTTCCTGATTCCATCGCGATCATCGGTGGCGGCGCCATCGGGATCGAGTGGGCGTCGCTTTGTGCCGATGTCGGCGTGAAGGTGACGGTGATTGAGGCGTTGCCACGCATTTTATTCCACGAAGACGAAGACGTTGCTGTTGAAATGGCGCGTGCGTTGAAGAAAAGGGGGGTGCGCGTGCTTGTCAACGCAATGGTCGCGGCGGACGCGACCGACTTCACGGACGACGGCGTCAAGCTTTCTGTCACGGTGCGTGGGCACGCGGAAACGATCACGGCGAGCGTGGTGCTGGTGGCGATTGGTCGCGCGGCGAATATCGAGGACATCGGACTGGAGGCGACCGGCGTTAAGGTCGACCGGGGCGTCATCGTTGTCGACGACCGCATGCGCACGGACGAGAAGAGCATTTACGCGATCGGCGACGTGATTGGACGGTTGCAACTGGCGCACGCCGCCGCGCATGAAGGGATGGTCGCGATGGAGGCGATGGCGGGTCTTGAGCCTGAGCCGATCCGCTATGAACTCGTGGCGCGCGCTACGTACGGTCGGCCAGAGGTGGCGAGCGTCGGCATCACGGAGGCGCAGGCGCGGGAGCGAGGCTACGAGGTCAAGGTCGGCAAGTTCCCCTTTCGTGCGCTTGGCAAGGCGCTTGTGTACGGGGAAACGGATGGATTTGTCAAACTCGTCGTTGACGCGAAGCAGAACGATGTACTCGGCGTCCACATGATCGGGCCGCACGTCACCGACCTGATCGCGGAGGGGGCGCTGGCGCAGGTGGTCAATGCGGCGCCGTGGGAGATCGGCCACACGATCCACCCCCACCCGACGCTGTCCGAAGCGCTCGGCGAGGCGGCGCTGGCCGTGGATGGAGGGGCGATTCACCTATGAGAAAGGGCGTGACGACGATGAGCCGACACACTGAACTGGGATTGTCCGATGCAGACGCGATCCGTATGTACCGTTATATGCTGCTCGCCCGCACGATTGATGAGCGCATGTGGCTGCTGAACCGATCAGGCAAAATCCCGTTTGTGATCTCCTGTCAGGGGCACGAGGCGGCGCAGGTGGGGGCGGCGTTTGCGCTGGATCCGACGCGCGATTACGTGCTTCCGTACTATCGCGACCTTGGCGTGACGCTCACGTTTGGCCAAACGGCAAGAGACGTGATGCTGAGCGGGTTTGCGAAGAAGGAAGACCCGAACAGCGGTGGCAGGCAGATGCCGGGTCACTTCGGTTCTAGGGACAAGCACATCGTCACCGGTTCGAGTCCTGTATCAACGCAGATCCCGCACGCCGTTGGCGTGGCGCTCGCCGCCAACATGCAAGGCACGAAGCTCGTCGCTTACACTTCATTTGGCGAGGGATCCAGCAATCAGGGAGACTTTCATGAGGCCTGCAACTTTGCGGGCATTCACAAACTGCCGGTGATTTTTTTCTGCGAAAACAACAAGTACGCGATTTCTGTGCCGTATCAAAAAGAAGTGGCGAGTCTGCACGTTGCCGACCGCGCGGCAGGCTATGGATTCCCCGGCGTGGTGGTGGATGGCAACGACCCGCTTGCCGTGTACGAGGCGGTGCGTGAGGCGGTGGAGCGTGCCCTTCGCGGGGAAGGATCGACGCTTATCGAGGCGGTCGTATACCGCCTTGTCCCTCATTCGAGCGACGACGACGACCGGGTCTACCGCTCGCGCGAGGAAGTGGAGGCGGCCAAACGAAAGGATCCGCTGATCACGTACCGCGCGTACCTGATCGAGTCGGAAATCTGGACGGGGGCACAGGATCAGGCGCTGCGCCAGGAGTTGCTGGATGAAATCAACCAGGCGACCGCCTATGCGGAAAGTGCGCCGTATTCCGATCCGGAAGAAGCGCTAAGGTTCGTCTACGCAGAGTAAGGAGGAGCGGCCATGGCCACCAAGTTGTACATTGAGGCGATAAGGGAAGCGATGACGCAGGAAATGCGCGCGGATGCGAACGTGTTTGTGATGGGCGAAGACGTGGGCGTGCGCGGCGGCGTGTTTCGCGCCACCCAAGGACTCTATGAGGAGTTTGGTGAGGCGCGGGTGATCGACGCGCCGCTTGCCGAATCGGCCATTGCGGGTGTGGCGATTGGCGCGGCGGCGTACGGGATGAAGCCGATCGCCGAGATCCAATTTGCTGATTTTATCATGCCCGCCATCAATCAGATCGTCAGTGAAGCGGCGAAAATGCGCTACCGTTCGAACAACGACTGGCACTGCCCGCTCGTCGTGCGGGCGCCGTACGGCGGCGGGGTACACGGTGCGTTGTACCACTCGCAAAGCGTGGAGGCGATGTTTTACCACGTGCCGGGACTCAAGGTCGTCACGCCTTCGACCGCCTACGACGCCAAAGGGCTGTTGATCGAAGCGATCCGCGATCCGGATCCGGTGCTGTTTTTTGAACACAAGGGGTTGTACCGCATGGTCAAAGACGAGGTGCCGGACGAGGCGTACACGCTTCCGATTGGCAAGGCGGCCATCAGGCGGACGGGCGACGACATCACCGTGATCACGTATGGGTTGATGGCGCACTATGCGCTGGAAGTGGCGGAGGAACTTGAAAAAGACGGGATCTCCACGTACCTGCTCGACTTGCGCACGGTGGCGCCGCTCGACAAAGCAGCGATCCTTGCGGCCGCGCGCGCGACTGGCAAGGTTCTCGTGATCCACGAAGACAACAAGACAGGCGGCGTTGGCGCGGAGGTGTCTGCGATCATCGCGGAAGAGGCACTCTTTGACCTGGATGCGCCGATCATGCGCCTGTGCGGGCCAGACATCCCGGCGATGCCGTTCAGCCCGACGATGGAGCGATTTTATATGCTGAACCCGGAAAAAGTGGCGAACGCCATGCGGCAATTGGCGGCGTTTTAAGGTTGGTGGGGGTGTGTGGAATGGCGGACGTGAAAATGCCGAAGCTAGGCGAAAGCGTGACGGAGGGGACGCTAGGCAAGTGGCTCAAGCAAGTGGGCGACCGCGTGGAACAGTATGAACCGCTCGTGGAGGTGGTGACCGACAAGGTGAACGCGGAAATCCCTTCTGACTTTACGGGAACTTTGACGGCGATTCTGGTGGGGGAAAATGAGACGGTGCGCGTGGGCACAGTCATTGCGTCGATTGCTGAAGACGGTGCGCAGGCGACAGAGGCGACGGTCGCGCCCGCCGTAATCGCAGCGCCGCCGACAGCGTCGGCGGTAGCGTCAGCACGCGCGTTGGTCGGGCAGTCCCCGGCGCACGGGCGGTACTCGCCGTTAGTACTGAAGCTGGCTGCCGAACACCAGGTCGACTTAGCGACCGTGACGGGAACCGGGATGGGGGGACGGGTCACCCGCAAAGACGTGCTGGCGTACGTGGCAAGTCGTTCTGAGCGTGTCGTCGAGGTGGCAGCGGCGTCCCTTGTGACGACGACGGACAACGTATCGGCGGCGAAAATTGATGGTGCGCCAGCGCGAGAAGAGTGGATCGCCGTGACGCCGATTCGCAAGACGATTGCCACACGCATGGTGGAAAGCAAACGAGAGGCGCCGCATGCGTGGACGATGATGGAGGTCGACGCGACGAACCTCGTGCGCGTGCGCGAGCAGCACAAGGCGGCGTTTCGCGAACGGGAAGGGATCGAACTTACTTATTTGCCTTTTTTTATCAAAGCAGTCATCGCAGCGATCAAGGAATTCCCGATCATCAATTCCACATGGGCGGGCGACAAGATCATCGTCAAGAAAGACATCCACATCTCCATCGCCGTCGCAACCGCCGATGCGCTGGTCGTGCCGGTGTTGCACAACGCTGATCAACTCAACACTCTTGGCCTTGCAAGGGGAATGGCCGAGTTGGCGGCACGGGCACGCGCCCAGCAGTTGCGTATGGAGGACGTGGAGGGCGGCACGTTCACCGTCAACAACACAGGCGCCTTCGGCTCTGTGTTGTCACAACCGATCCTCAATGCGCCGCAGGCGGCGATCATGACGGTGGAGGCGATTGTGAAGCGTCCCGTCGTGCAGAAAGACGATAGTATCGCGATCCGCTCTATGGTAAACTTGTGCCTGAGCATCGACCACCGGGTATTGGATGGGTGGGTGGCAGGTCAATTCCTGCGTGCGGTTAAGGCACAAATCGAAAGGGGCGATGTGGTTGCCGGAGTCTACTGACGACAGACGTCCCCTGCGCAGGCCGGAGTGGCTGAAGATCCGTCTGCAGACGGGCGGGGATTTTCAAGCGGTTCGGCAGATTATGCGCGGCGCAAAGCTGCACACCGTTTGCGAAGAAGCGCACTGCCCCAATCTGCATGAGTGTTGGTTTCATAAAACGGCGACATTGATGATCCTTGGCGACACCTGTACGCGGGCGTGTCGTTTTTGCGCTGTCAACAGTGGTCGACCGACGCTGCACGACCGAGAAGAACCGGTGCGCGTGGCGGAGGCGGTCGTGCAGATGGGACTGCGTCACGTCGTCGTCACCTCGGTGGCGAGGGACGACCTTGAAGACGGAGGGTCGGCGGTGTTCGCCGCGACGATTGCGGCGGTACGCAAAGCAAATGCCGCGTGTACGGTCGAGGTGTTGATCCCCGACTTTCTGGGAGACTGGAACGCACTACAGGTGGTGATGGACGCACACCCGCACGTTCTTAACCACAACGTGGAAACGGTCAGGCGCTTGTCGGATCGTATCCGCTCCAAGGCCAAGTACGAGCGTTCGCTGGAACTGTTGCAAAGAGCGAGGGAGATGCAGCCGCAAATCCCGACCAAGTCGAGCATCATGGTCGGCGTCGGGGAAGACGTGAACGAGGTTCTCGCGACCATGGATGACCTGCGCGGCGTCGGCGTATCGATCGTGACGATCGGTCAGTACCTGCAGCCGACGCGCAAACATGTGCCCGTTGAGAAGTACTACACGCCGGAAGAGTTTGCGTTTTTTAAGGAAGAAGGCTTAAAGCGTGGGTTTGCCCATGTGGAGTCAGGGCCGCTCGTGCGCAGTTCGTATCATGCGCACGAACAGGCAAGCGGTGTCATGACGGCGACGGATTGAGTGGATCGACCATCGATGGAACGACGTCAAGCGTGGATGGAAGTATACCTAATCCAATGTCGTCAATTTAATCAACCATAAAAATTCCATTTTTCATCGCATAGAAAATATAGTGTGCTATTACACCACTAATCGTCAACATAGGTTACATCAAACTTTGGCCACCCTGAAATCAAATTTGGCGCACCGCCCATTTTTACGCCACTCAAGCAAATTGTTGGGGATGGAATAGCTCGTGATCTTTGCTTGACAGGACGACGAGTTAACGCCACTCAGGCATATCAATTCGGACTCGTTTCAGAACTGACTCCTGCTAATGCCTTGTTGCTTGGTGATAACTTGCCTGATGATGATTATTGGAATATGCGTCGTAATGATCGAGACAGATATCAAATGGCTTCTCCGTGGAGTCATGAAGAACTGAATATGGTTAGAACAAGATTGGTCATGGCCGCTTTGGAAGTACACAAGGCTTTTATCAATCAGACCAAAAAGAAAATAAGAAATAATTTAAGATTATTGATGGATTATTTTGTTGGCAAAGTTCCGTTTGGTACGATTCAACCTTACTTGGAAACGTTATGGGGAACCTTTCATTTAATTGTGCCGATTGTTTCAACCACGTTCGCTTCTTTTGCAACTATGTATAGAGGAATGGGACGAGAATCCATTGGATGGTTATTCATTGATGAGGCAGGACAAGCCGTTCCTCAAGCGGCATTAGGTGCAATA
>JAJZCL010000088.1 GCA_021846165.1 Bacillota bacterium
TAAAGGAGTCATTGACTTGATCGTTAACCCAACGACACCGTTAGATCCCCGCCAGACAGCGACGCCTTCAACACGGAACAAGCCGGGCGGTGCTGCAAACGACAGCGGCAATACAGGATCGTTCGCGAGTGTGCTAGACAACGCCGTACAAAAGAACGGCAGCGTTCAGTCGAACGCCCCGACAAGCGGCACAGGCAACGCGACGGCGAATGTGTCTTCCGCTTCCACCTCTAGCGGCACACCATCGGGGGCAGCGTCCGCTTCGTCAACCGCCAATTCCACCGCGAATACAGCGGCGCTCATCAGCTTGTTAATGCAGAGCCAACTGGATAACCTGCTCACCAGTTCGCTTGGCTCGACGAGTACGTCGTCGTTATCGGGTCTCGGCTCTGGCTTAGGCTCTGGTTTAGGCTCTGGCTTGCTTGGCGGAACGGGTGGCACCTCCTCGCTGCTCTCGCTCCTCAGCGAGGCGTCCATGCTACAGGGCGCGACAGGCAGCACGAGCAGCAGTTCATCCTTGGCATCAGAACTGATCCCTCTTCTGCTCGGTAGCACGGCGAATTTGTCTGGTATATCAGGTATTGGGGTATCGGGAACGCAATCGCCGCTGGGTGCGCTTCCGTCATCGCTGAGTACGCTGCCGACAACGGTCGTCGCACCGCCACCAGCGCCCAGCGCCACCCCCACTGTCAGCCCCTCAAGTTCGGCAGGCACGGAGGCAAGCATTGCCGACAAGTCAACGATTCAGGGTTGGGTCAATGAATACGCGCCTCGGTTCGGCCTCAACCCGAAACTCGTCAGTGCGGTCATCACGCAAGAGTCGGGCTTCTCCCCGTCCGCCACATCGTCCGCCGGTGCCATGGGACTTATGCAGTTGATGCCGGAAACCGCCGCCATGCTGGGCGTCACCAATCCGTACAATCCGTTTTCCAATTTGATGGGGGGCATGAAGTACCTGAGCGGGCTCGTCAATCATTACCAAGGCAATATTCCGTTGGCGCTCGCCGCCTATAATGCTGGCAGCCACGCGGTCAGCGAGTACGGCGGGATTCCCCCTTATCCGGAAACTCAGCGCTACGTCGCCGACGTGATGGCGATGATGAACAGCTAGTACAACCCCCAGATCTCCCTTGTCGGATCGTCCGGTTCCGCATTGGTCGTCGTATCCACCGCGTTCACGGTTGTTGCGTCTTCAGCGGTTGAACCACACGCAAGCGCCGCGTCGCCACTCTCCAACCGCTCCTGACGCTGCTTCTCCAGCAACTCCCGCACCACACGCCGAAACGGTTCCTCGGGCACCGTAATCGTAGCAGGGCCGGTTAGGCTGCACTGGCACGCCAAGCGATACCCTTGCGTCAGCTTTTCCTCCGTCAAATGCCTTAACTCCATATTTGTTGGGAGCGTCAAATCCGTCTTGCTCTCCACTAGTACCTTGCAAGTTCCGCACGACCCATGCCCGCCGCACTTGTGGGGCAAAATGATCTTGCCTTGCATGGCTGCGTCCATGACGCTTTGCCCACGATCCACCGCGATTTCCGCACGCTGGGGCTGAAACCTCACCGCCACTTTATCCATAACCATCACCACGCTCATTCTCGTTGTTCATTCCATCACAATTCACAACATCAATCAGCCAGCGCTTCCTCATCAATGTGATCCGCTAATAAAAATATATTCACCCGTGTAATCCGCAGGTTATCTGCCTCGGCCACGACAAAGCGAGTGCCTTGATGCTCAACCTCCAATCCCGATTGCAGCGGCTCCGTCAATTGCGCATAGAGCCAGCCGCCAATCGTGTCCACCTCTTCATCCGACAACGCAAAACCGAACAACTCGTTCACTTCTTCAATCAACATGCGCGCGTCGATCGAATAATACCCTGCCATTTCTTCCACAGGCGGCCTTTCTTCGTCAAACTCATCCTGAATTTCCCCGACGAGTTCTTCGATTACGTCTTCAAGCGTCACCATGCCCGCCGTGCCTCCGTATTCATCGATCACCACCGCAAGTCCGGAGCGCTCCTTCTGTAACACCTTCAACACATCATCAATCCCTAGCGCTTCCGGTACGGTCACGACCTTTCTCGCCAAATCGCGAATGGCGCCTGGCGTATCCGCTCCCCCGCGCAACACATAACTGAATAAATCTTTGCTGTGAATGATCCCTACCACATGATCCTTGTCATCGTGACAGTAGGGAAACCGCGTATGATGATCGTTCTGGATCACCTCAAGGCACTCAGCGAGGGATTGGTCAGTAAACAAGCACACCATGTCAGTGCGAGGCACCATGATTTCCCGCGCCACGCGATCGGCAAACGCAAACACATTGTCAAACAGTTCGCGTTCCGTTTCGTCAATCTCTCCACTCTCGTGGCTGCGCGTCACGATCATACGCAGTTCCTCTTCCGTGTGCGCCATCTCTTTGCCGGAATCAATCGATACGTGCGCGAGACTGAGTACGCCGAACGCCGACTTGTTTAATAGCCAGATGACAGGAAACATGATTTTGTAAAACGCCTTAAGCGGCAACGCGGAAGCCATCAACCAGCTTTCCGCCCGCGAGATGGAAAGCGTTTTGGGAATCAGTTCCCCAAACACGATTTGCAGGAACGTGACGAGCGCAAACGCCACAATCGCAGAAACCACCTCGGCTACCGCGGAAGACCTGCGCACGAACGCATACAGCAACGATCGCACCACTGGTGTCAGCGACTGATCCGCTGTCCACCCGAGTCCAAGCGAAGCCAAGGTGATCCCCAATTGGGTGGCCGACAAATAAGCGTTGATATTATAAATCAAATCAAGCGCGTGCTTGGCTGTCCGATTACCTTGTTGAGCGTACTGCTCAATGCGGGTCTTGCGACAACGAACAATGGCAAACTCCGCAGCCACAAAGTAACCATTGACAATGACAAGCACAATTGCCCATAAAAAATCCATCAATTCACTGGTGGTTATGCCCACTTACTCCCCTTGCCGTTCCTGCACGGCATCCACTTAGCTTACCCAGTTGCGCAGAAACGACGGGAACTCACCTCCAAAACGCCAGCCGTCCAGATTCTCACCGCATACTCATGAAAGTATAGCACAATTCACTTGGCGACGCTTTCACGCAGTTCCCGCCGCATCACCTTGCCGGTCATGTTCTTCGGCAATTCGTTTGTAAAGATGTAACGTTTCGGTTGCTTGTACTTCGCCAGATTCTCCTTGCAGTATTCACGAATCGCCGCCTCGTCGAGGCGTTCGTCATTGCGCACAATAAACGCCACCACCTCTTCGCCGTACTCGTCGTTAGGTGCGCCAATCACTGCCACTTCAACGATGCCGTCCATGTGGAACAAAACTTCCTCCACCTCGCGCGGATACACATTGAAACCGCCTACAAGGATCATGTCTTTTTTTCGATCGACGATATAAAAATACCCGTCTTCATCCATTCTGGCAAGATCCCCTGTGTGCAGCCAACCGCCACGCAGAACCTGCTGCGTTTCTTCTGGGCGATGCAAGTAGCCTTTCATCACGTTGGGGCCGCGCACGACCAGTTCGCCAATCTCCCCAACCGGCACCTCATTGTCGTTCTCATCGAACACCTTTTGTTCGACGAGCGGGACGCTGATGCCGATCGACCCCACTTTACGCGGTCGTCCATCCACAGGCGTAAAAGCGGTGACAGGCGACGCTTCAGACAACCCGTATCCCTCCAGAATGCGAACATCGAAGCGCTTCTCGAATGCCTCCATCACCGCCACTGGCATTCCCGCCCCACCCGAAAGACAGTAACGCAAACTGCCCAGATCGTAGGAAGTATCCCCTGCCGCCTGCATCATAAAGTTGTACATGGTGGGCACCCCTGCGAAAATGGTGGCTCTTTGATCCTGAATTAGCGCCAGCGTTTCAAGCGGACTGAAGCGCGCCAACAACAACATCTGCGCCCCTTTGAAGATGGACGTGTTAACGCACACGGTCAAACTAAAAACGTGGAAAATTGGCAATACCGTCACCACGCGGTCACGCTCCGAATAGTCCAAGTATTCGCCCGCCGTCATTGCGTTTGAGCTGAGGTTGCGGTGCGAAAGCATGGCGCCCTTCGGTGCACCGGTCGTTCCCGACGTATAGAGGATGACTGCCGTGTCCTCGTTGTTCAGTGTCGGGTGATAGTCAACGCTTTCCATCGGCGCATGAGCGATGAGATCTTCAAACCGATAGATTCCCTCCGGCACCTTGTCCGCTCCCACAGCAATCAGCTTGAGACCGGGCAGCATGGCATCGAGCGCACCCGCCATACTCGCCAACTGCGCCGGGGCGACAACGGCCTTCACACCGCTGTCTTTGAGCATGAATAAGATTTCGTTGGGTGTATACAACGGGTTCATCGGAACACAATACATGCCATTACGAAATGCGCCGTGATACGCAAGCAAAAAAGCGTCAGAATTAGGCATGATAATCGCCAATCCATCACCTTGACGCAGTCCCAACCCGTATAAGGCGCCGCTGAAGCGCGACACCATAGCGTCGAACTGCGCGTAGGTCACCGTTCGACCGGCAAATGAATACACCAGCGCATCGGGCGAACGCTCAACAGACCGTCTCAGATTCACATCCAAGTGATCAAAACTCAAAATTACCACACCTTTCCATTATTCGCTTTACTCATGACGAAAATTAGGTTCACGTTTGCCAATGAAGGCCTCAATGCCTTCTTTGCTGTCCTTGGTCTGAAATACCTCATCAAACAATACCGCTTCCACTTGAACCGCTTCCGCAAGCGGCAAGTGCGCCCCATCCGTCATTGCCCGCTTAATTCTAGCAACCGCTGGTTGGCTTCTTGTTGCAATCTTTTGCGCGATTTGCAGCGCGGCGTTCAACGCCTCTCCCGCTTCAGCGACAGCGTTGACAAGACCAATCCGGTGCGCCTCTTCAGCCGGGATCGCATCTCCAGTAAACATCAGTTCTTTCGCCTTGGCCTCGCCCACCAGTCGGGGCAAACGCTGCGTTCCGCCAGCGCCGGGGAAAATGCCGAGGTTGATCTCTGGAAAGCCAAGTTTCGCCCGCTTGTCGCACACACGCAGGTCACAGGCGAGGGCGAGTTCCAACCCGCCGCCAAGCGTATAACCATTTAACGCCGCAATTGTTGGTTTAGGGAAAAAATCAATGGTGTTCATCAGTTCGTGGTACGCTTGCGCCATGTCTAGCGCCACACCCGGATTCCCCAGGGCATCCGGAAACTCCTTGATGTTGGCTCCCGCCATGAAGGCGCGATCCCCTTCTCCCGTGAGAACGATGACCGTGACCTCCGCGTCGTCGGCAAGTGAGCGGTACGTCTGCAAAAGTGCACTCGCGACTCCCTGACTGAGTACGTTCATCGGCGGATTGTCGATCGTGACGATCGCAACCCCGTTATCCTTATTCACATGCACCAATTCCGCCACGCAAAATCCTCCTTTTTTGACTGATTGGTCAATCATTTATAGTGTACCACAAAACCTTACCGCTTTCGCAGCTTGACAAAAAAATAGTGAACGCCCATCGCCACAAACGCCATCAGCGCCAGTCCATACGCCACACGCGTTAAAAATGTCAGTCGATAGTGCGCAACGAGTTGCGCCAGCTCGACAAGCAAGATGATGAGCGACACGAACATCCAGGTTTTCAACTTTCCATACATACGTCAAATCCACGCAGCAGATAACCGCTTGCCCGCATCGCGCGCTTCATTGATCAAACGAGCCATCAGCTCCTCGACGCTGATGATGTCGTCGATCAATCCCACGCCTTGCCCACAGTTGAGCCAACCGTCCTCCACATTACCGTCAATCGCCGCCCGACGGTTGTTTTCCCCGCGCACATAAGGAGCGAGCGCATCCCATCCGGGGCAATCCCGTTCTAGGATGAGAATTTTTTCGACAAAGGGGGAATTGAGTACCCGCGTCACCCTACCAAGACTGCGTTCGATCACACGCGTGTCCTCGCCTTTACCATTTACGAGTTCTGCTTTGTAGTGGTCATGCGCCTGACACTCTTTGGTGGCGACGAAACGAGTGCCGATTTGCACCCCGTCGGCTCCAAGCGCAAACGCCGCCGCGATCCCCGCACCGTTTGCGATGCCGCCCGCCGCGATGACAGGAATCGAAACCGCCTTCACCACCTGCGGGATGAGAGCCATCGTGGTCAACTCTTGCAGCCCGTTGTGGCCGCCCGCCTCGTACCCTTCGGCAATAATGATATCCGTCCCCGCAGCCGCGACTTTTTTCGCTTGATCAGGAGACGCCACCACCGTCATTACGACGAGTCCCGCCGCCTTAAAGCGCTCGATGAACGGACGCGGATTGCCAGCGGACAGGCTGACCGCCTTGATCCGATGCGCCAGCCCCAAAATAGCGTTCACGTATGCTTCCTTGTCACTGTGCTCGCTAATCGGAATGTTCACGCCAAACGGCTTCCCATTGGCCACCCTTTCCGCTTCGTCAATTTCTTCAATAAGTTGTTCCATGGTTCGTCCAGCACTGCCGATCTGGCCAAACCCTCCTGCCGCCGACACCGCGCCCGCCAATCTACCGTTGCCAACGTAAGCAAGTCCACCCTCGACAATCGGATATTCACACCCTAACAACTCATGAATTCGATTCATCGCCATCTCTCCCCATTCATTTTTTACGCACGCGATACCTCGCGCGACGACGCTTTCGCGAAGGCAGGACACACCGACCGATACGGACAAAAGGCGCCGCAAAACCCCGATGAGTAGTGCGCCTCAAACTCCTCCGCCTGAATGCGCCGCCACAACCGCTCGACCCATTCCTTGGCCATCGTCCGCTCGGGTGCGCCGATCTCCATCCACTCGCGCGTGCCGTTCACCACAAAGTCAAAGTACCCGCCTGATGCGGGCGTCCCATACACTTCTTCGCACGCCAGCGAGTAAATGATCAGTTGCTTCGACTTAACGGGGTGACGGGCGGAAAACGGCTTGCCGGTTTTCAAATCGGCCACCAGGTACCCGTGATCCGGCGTATGAATCACGCGATCAACAAATCCCTTGAGTGGCGGAACGCCACTCGCAAGCGGCAATAAAAATTCTAATTCAGACGCCACCACATCTTCCACCCGGTAGCGGCTAAAGCGAAAAATCGCCTGCACCCCGCTTTTATAAAACCCAACCGCCACGCTGCGCTCGGGAAACTCCGCCAAAAGCAACGGAAACTGCTCGTCGTACTCGGCTTTCAAGTCGGCGAATTCGAGTTCCCCGCCGCTGTTCGCGTGCGCTTCGTAGAGCGCGTGCAGGAGCTTGCCGAAGCTCGCGTAGTAGGTCGGCGTCGCATCGACGGGAGGGAGTTTCCGTATGTACTCGTACTCGAACCGCAACCCGCACGTTTCAAACAAACTCAAACGACTGAACGACAAGTATTCCAAACCCGATCAACGTTCCCCTCTGCATCGCCACCGTATTCGCTTTCATCATAACACGAAATCGACGCAGAGAGGCGAACACATCCCTTACGTTTGCAGGATCACGCTACAGTTGCTCAGACACCACCTTTGCCTGCGTAAACAAAAGCAGGTAGTCTTTCCCGCCCGCCTTCGAGTCGGTGCCCGACATGTTGAAGCCGCCAAACGGGTGAACCCCCACAAGCGCCCCGGTACACTTGCGGTTGAAGTACAGATTGCCGACGAAAAACTCTTTGCGCGCGTATTCAAGGTGTTCGCGATGGCGACTAAACACAGACCCGGTCAGACCGTACACCGTGTCGTTAGCGAGTGCAATCGCGTGTTCGAACGACTCTGCCTTCAATATCGACAGCACGGGGCCGAAGATCTCTTCCTGCGCGATCCTGGCTTTGGGCGGCACGTCGCCAAACACGGTCGGCTGGATGTAAAACCCGTTGCCCTCCGCCTTGTTCCCTCCCGCGAGGAGTTTCGCCTCGCGTTTCCCCACTTCGATGTAATCAAGGACTTTATCAAACGCCGACTGATCGACGACGGGACCGACCTGCGCCTGATCACTGTACGACTTGTCAACGCGAAGTTCGCTCGCCAGTTCGACGATGCGCCTGGTGACCTCGTC
>JAJZCL010000089.1 GCA_021846165.1 Bacillota bacterium
CCGATCTACGAGCGACTATTGACGCGGGGAGGCACGCTTGAGTTCAAGACCGACAACGCGGAGTTTTTCGCATGGAGTTTGAGATCTTTAGAAAAATCAGGCTGGCAAATGCTCGAAGTGGACGAGAACGTGGCGGCAGAGGCGCCTCCCGGGCGAGAGGTGGAAGGAAAATTTGTGCAGACGGAATACGAAACCCGCTTTCGCGGGCTTGGTCAGGCGATCTTTTACATCCGCGCAGAACCACCACAAGCGTGAATTGGACATACCCCGACCGCTAGGCGCATATATTCCTCACAAAGGCCGCACCCGGCCTCGTGAGGAGGTTCGATGATGAATAATAAATGGTGGTCGTCCGTCCGTATGGACTCGCAAGGATCTCCACTCGTCCTGGGCGTGATCGCTGCATTTCTCTTGTCACTGCTGTTCACGCTCTTTATGTCAGCTCTTTACACCTGGACCAACATCCCCGAGTCCACGCTCCCTTACAGCGCCTACACGATCAACGTCAGCGCCACCTTTTTCGGCGCGCTTTACGCCGCTCGCCAGGCAGGGAAAAAAGGCTGGTTGTACGGTGGCGGTGCCGCGCTTACGTTCAGCCTGCTACTCGCCATCATCGGCAGCCTTGTCGACCTCAGCGCGGCGTTTCAAGCGCAAACCATCGCCCGCATCCTGATCCTCATTCTGATTGGTGTGTTTGGCGGCGTCATCGGCGTGCAGTTTCGCCGCAAGACGTAACCTATTGCTTTTCCCGGATCGCGTTGACGGCGCTGCGTTCGAACTGAATGCGCGTGTTGTCCGCCACACGCAAGGTGATCGTCTGGTCGTCCATCTCCGTCACCGTGCCGTGGATGCCACCAATTGTCACCACCTTGTCCCCCGGCGCCATCGCCTTGAGCATCGCGTTACGGTCTTTCTGGCGCTTTTGCTGGGGACGAATCAAAATAAAGTAAAACGCAACCACAATCACCACGATGGGCAACCACTGAATCAATTGATGAGTCGACAACATGACTATTTTCCACCTTTCCTGTGCTTACACATCGGCATCCGCCGTGATGAACCCGTACTCCCGGAAAAATTCGTTTTTGAACGCGATCAGGGAATCCGATTCAATCGCCGCACGGATTTGATGCATTAAATTCACCAAAAAATACACGTTGTGGTACGAAGTCAAACGAATCCCGAAGGTTTCCTCCGCCTTGATCAAGTGCCGGATGTAGGCGCGCGAGTAGTGTCGACACACATAGCACGAGCAGGCCTTGTCGAGCGGCTCGTGATCTCGCGCGTAAGCGGCGTTGCGGATCACCAGTTTGCCGCGGCGCGTAAACACCGTGCCGTTTCTCGCGATGCGCGTGGGCAGCACGCAGTCGAACATGTCGACGCCGCGAAGCACCCCCTCGAACAAATCATCCGGCGACCCAACTCCCATCAGGTATCGGGGCTTGTCCGTCGGCAAAAACGGAGTCGTGTACGCAAGGATCTCATACATCAGAGATTTCGGTTCCCCGACGCTGAGTCCGCCCACCGCGTACCCGGGCAGATCCAGCTCCGTCAGTTCCGCCGCCGCTTGCCTGCGCAACTCCTTGTTCATCCCACCCTGGACGATCCCGAACAGCGCCTGCTCCTCCACCCGCCTGTGCGCGGAGAGCGAACGCCTTGCCCACCGGGTTGTGCGCTCCAACGAGCGGCGGACATACTCGTCATCGGCAGGGTATGGCGGGCACTCGTCAAACGCCATGATGATGTCGGCGCCGAGCGCGTTTTGCACCCGAATCGAGTCCTCAGGGCCGAGAAACCGCTTTTCCCCCGACAGGTGCGAACGAAACTCCACGCCTTCTTCGCTGATTTTGCGCAAGGACGACAGGCTGAACACCTGAAACCCGCCACTGTCGGTCAAAATCCCGCGCGGCCAGTTCATAAACTGGTGCAAGCCGCCTTCTTCCGCCACGATGTCCTCGCCAGGCCGCAGGTGCAAATGGTATGTATTGGATAAAATGATGGGTGCGCCGATGTCCTGCAGTTCCTCGGGGCTGAGCGTCTTGACCGTGGCCTGTGTGCCAACCGGCATAAAGACTGGCGTTTCCACCACCGCGTGCGGCAACTTCAGTCGACCGCGCCTGGCCATGGAATCTCGGCTGGTTTTGAGGAGTTGAAATGAACTGGCCGACACTGTCGCCCCCTTCGTCGTGTGTCGTTTACAAAATCAGCATGGCGTCGCCAAAGCTGAAAAACCGGTAGCGCTCTCGCACCGCCTCGTGGTAGGCCGCAAGCACCCGTTCCCGTCCGGCAAGCGCCGACACGAGCATCAATAGTGTCGACTTAGGCAAGTGAAAGTTGGTGATCAGGGCATCGGTCGCATGAAACGCGAACCCTGGCCGAATGAACAGATCCGTCATTCCTGCCACCGTGCCGTCCACAACCGCCCCCAGTTTGTCCGCATGAAGCCTCTGCCAAGCCGACTCCAGCGCCCTGACCGTCGTCGTGCCGACGCTGAACACACGGTGACCCGCCCGCTTGACCGCTTCGATCCGCTCGAACAAGCGCACAGGAACGCTGTACCACTCTTCGTGCATATGGTGGTCTGCGACCGTGTCCGCTTGCACTGGCCGAAAGGTGCCGAGTCCGACGTGTAGGGTAAGGAACTCAATCGCGACGCCCATGCCGCGCAGTTGCTCCAGCAGTTGCGGCGTAAAGTGCAGCCCCGCCGTCGGCGCCGCCACAGACCCTTTCGCCCGCGCGTAGACGGTCTGATAGCGTTCGCGATCGTCCAGTCGAGCCTTGATGTAAGGCGGCAGCGGCATCTCCCCGAGCGCGTCGAGGAGGTCGTCGAACGCCTGCCCCGCCACGGAAAACGCCACCACGCGCACACCGTCGTCAAGCTCCCCGACCACGCGCGCCTGCAGAATGCCTTCGCCAAACACCACCCGCTGGCCCGCCTTTAGGCGCTTGCCGGGACGCACGAGCGCCTGCCACTCGCCCGCCTTGCCGTGCGGTCGCAGCAACAGCACCTCAATCGCTGCGCCAGTGCCTTCCTTCACGCCAAACAGCCGCGCCGGAAGCACCCGCGAGTCGTTCGCGATCAGCATGTCGCCGGGCTGGAGGTGCCGGGACAGATCAAAAAACCGTTCATGCGCGGTCGTCCCCGCGCGATTTAGCACCATCAGCCTCGATTCGCTGCGGTTCTCGACAGGGGATTGCGCAATCAGTTCCTGCGGCAATTCGTAGTCGTAATCCTGAACCCGCAACCAAATCCCCCCTGCCACACCTTGCACTATAGCACAAGCCGATTTCAAAAATCCATCAACAACTCTCGACTAGGTTCGACGTGTGCGCTTGAAGTGAGAGTAGGCAAGATCGGTCGCCTCTCTGCCGCGGGCAGTGCGTTTGAGCAGTCCCATCTGCAAAAGAAACGGTTCGTACACGTCTTCCAGTGTTCCCGCGTCCTCGCCGATGCTGGCGGCCAGCGTGTCAAGACCTGCCGGACCGCCGTCAAACTTGTCGATTAACGTCAGCAGCAACCGATGATCCAGTTCGTCCAGACCGTATGCGTCGACCTTCATCCGCTCCAGTGCCACAGCGGCGAGCGCTTCGTCAATGCCGCCGTTGCCCTCGATCTGCGCAAAGTCGCGCACGCGCCGCAGCAAACGGTTGGCCACTCGCGGCGTGCCGCGCGACCGGCGCGCCAGTTCGTATGCCCCGCGTGCGTCGAGCGCAACACCAAGGATCGCTGCTGACCGCAGCACGATCCGCTCCAGATCGGGGACGGGAAAGTAGTTCAGGTGAAAAATCACGCCAAAGCGATCGCGCAAAGGCGCTGAAAGCAGCCCTGCTCGCGTCGTCGCGCCCACCAGCGTAAAGGGGGGGAGATCAAGCCGCAGCGACCTTGCGCTCGGCCCTTTGCCGAGCATAATGTCGACAGCAAAGTCCTCCATCGCCGGGTACAGCACCTCTTCCACCGTTTTCGGTAAGCGGTGTACCTCGTCGATGAAAAGCACGTCGCCCTCGTTCAGGTTGGTCACCAGCGCCGCCAAGTCCCCCGCCCGCTCAATCGCCGGCCCTGAGGTGACGCGGATGTTCACGCCCAGTTCATTCGCGATGATGTGCGCGAGCGAGGTCTTGCCAAGCCCCGGCGGACCATAGAACAGCACGTGATCGAGCGCCTCTTTGCGCAGTTTCGCGGCGTCGATGTACACCCGCAGGTTCTCCTTCAGCTCATTTTGGCCGATGTACTCCTGCAAAAACCGGGGACGCAAAGACTCTTCCTTATTGTCTTCCTCAATCACCGTCGCGGACACAATGCGTTCGTGCAAGCCGTCACCCCCCTTTCCCGATTACTAGCGCCCTAGCGCCCGAAGCGCCCGCCTGACGCCTTCGTTCACGCCGATCGCCGCTGCGCTCGGTGCTAGTTCTGCGAGTACCGGCGCTACCTCACGCTCGCCAAACCCCAGTTGCAGGAGCGCCGCTTCAATGTCCGCGAGCGGTCCTGTCGCAGCGCCCGTCATCGTCGCAGTCGACGGCACCACTTTTTTCCCTGCCAGCGCCGCCCAGTTGTCGAGGCTGCCCTTCAACTCAAGCACAATCCGAGAAGCCGTTTTGGCGCCCACACCGGGGACGCGCGACAGTTTTTTCACGTCCTCGTCCGCGATGGCCTTAACCAACTCTTCTTCCGAAAAGTGCCCCAGCACCTGTAAGGCGAGCTTCGGCCCCACGCCGCTCGCGCTTTGCAGGCGCATAAAAATCAACCGCTCGTCTCTGTTTGCAAACCCATACAACACCAGCGCATCCTCACGCACATACAAATGCGTATATAGGCAAAGCGGTGCCTCCAGGGGCGCACTTTCCAACAACCCCTTTGGCACGTGGATGCGCAGTCCGACGCCACCGACAAGCAATACGAGGGCGTCGTCCTCCCGCTCGACCACCTTGCCCTCCACCATCGCGATCAAACCCTGCCCCACCCTTTCACTTGCCCGACAGCCTCGATACGATCGCCTGCGACTGCGCGTGCGCCACAGCAATCGCAAGCGCGTCCGCCGCATCGTCCGGCTTCGGAACGTCGGTAAGTCCAAGCAGCACCTTGATCATCTCCTGCACCTGCCGCTTTTCCGCGCGACCGTAACCGACGACCGCCTGCTTGACCTGCAGCGGAGTATACGTAAATTGCGGCACACCCGCCTGTTCCGCCGCCAGCACCACCACCCCGCGCGCCTCCGCCGCCTTCAACGCCGTCGTCACGTTGCGATTAAAAAAAAGCTGCTCGATCGCCACCGCATCGGGCTTGTAGCGCCCGATCACCTCGTTCAGCGCACCGTAGATGTCGGCAAGGCGCCGCCCCATTTCATCGTGCGGCAGCGTTTCGATGCAGCCGTATTCGAGCGCACGTTGCCGACCCGCCTCCGCATCAATCACGCCATAGCCCGTCCGCCCGAACCCCGGATCGATGCCGAGTACCCGCATCACCCGTCACCTCGCTATTCTAGCGCTACTCATCAACAAGTACCGCATTGGTATACAAGTTTTGCACATCATCGTTCGCTTCGAGCAGTTCCAGTAAGTTCGCCACCTGTTCCGCCTGTTCGCCCGCCACCGCGACGGTGGTGGTCGGCACATACGCAATCCGCACCGAGTCGATCGGCACACCAAGGTCTGCCAGCGCCTTTTCCACCTCAGACAGGCTCTCCGGCCCACAGTAGACCGTCGCCTCATCCTCGTCCGTCAACACGTCGTCCGCGCCCGACTCAATCGCAGCGGCAAGTAACCCTTCTTCGTCAAGCTGCAACGCATTCGTATCCAGCGCCACCTGACCGACACGCCGAAACATCCACGCAACACACCCCGACTCGCCCAGACTGCCGCCGTATTTAGAAAAAAGATGGCGCATCTCCGCCGCCGTGCGGTTGCGGTTGCTCGACGAGATCTCCAGCATCACAGCCGTGCCGACGGGGCCGTAGCCTTCGTACAAAAACTCTTCGAAGCGAACGCCTTCCAGCGTCCCTGTCGCCTTGCCGAGCGTGCGCGCGATCGTATCGCTGGGTACGCTCGCCGCTTTCGCCTTCTCGATTGCCATTTTGAGTGCGTAATTCGTCTCCGGGTTGCCACCGCCACGCTTTGCCGCCGCATAGATGTCGCGGCACAACTTGGTGATCAGCTGCGCCCGCGAGGCGTCTTGTTTACCCTTGCGGTGCGCGATGTTTTTCCATTTGGAATGGCCTGACAAAATTAAGTCCCCCTTGCCTACATGCCCCAGTCCCTGGGATACCGATAATCGATGCCGATCGTGCGGCTCGACACCTTCGCAATCAACGGCAGCCTGCGCTTGTACTGATTGAGCCGCATTCGCCGCAGGACCGTGTCGACAAGTTCGGGGGCAAACCCCGCCGCGACCACTTCGGCGCGCGTAAAGCGGTCGTCAACAAGCAGGTGCAGGATCACGTCCGCCTCGTCATAGGTAAAACCAAGTTCGCTCTCGTCCGTCTGCGCTTCCCACAGGTCGGCGGACGGCGGCTTAATGCGAATGCTCTCCGGCACGTCGAGTTGCGCCGCCACTTTGCGGATCTGCGTCTTGTACAGGTCGCCGATCGGGTTGATCGCCGAAGCAATGTCGCCAAACTGCGTCCCGTACCCGAGCAGCAGTTCCGTCTTGTTGCTGGTGCCAAGCGGTAGCGCCCGGTACACGACCGAGTGATCGTAAATGATCGTCATCCGCTCGCGCGCCATTTTGTTGCCTTTGCGCAGCGGCGTCGCGTCATCGCGATCCGCAAAGTACGCATCGATCTGCGGCGTGATGTCGATCACCTCCGCCTTCAGACTGAGAGCCGCGACCACCTTCTGCGCATCCTCCAGGCTTTGCGGACTGCTCGTCTTGTACGGCATGATCAGCGGGTGAACGCGCTCCTTACCAAGCGCGGCCACCGCCAGGTACGCCACCACCGCCGAGTCAATGCCGCCAGACAACCCGAACACCACATCGGTGAAGCCGGTTTTTTCCGTTTCCTCGCGCACAAACGCAGTTAGCACAGACAGCGCGTGACTGATGCTTTGATCTAAGTATTGTAAAACGTCTTCCAGGTGGTTGACTCCCATCGCCCGATTACCTCCCAAGCAGTCGCTGCAACGTCCGCAGCGTCATGTGCGGGTCTTCGTCGCGCAAGAACGGGGAGCGATAGCGCTCTTTGCGCAAGACGTCGAGATCCACGTCGACAGCGAGCAGGGTTGCGTCGCTCGTCGCGGTCGACGCAACGATCTCCCCGTCTGGCGACGCCACCGCCGAGTGGCCGAAGAAAAAAACCCCGTCTTCAAAGCCTACTCGGTTGACAAACACGAAGTAACTCGTAAACAGTTGGGCGTACGTGCGAATCACGCGGTGCCAGAACTGCTGCGACCCAGAGTTGGGGTCGCCACTGAGTGCCCTGCCCGGCCCCGCCGACGGAACAATCACCACATCGACGCCCGCCACCGACAACAGATACGGCACCGAAGGGTGCCACGCGTCTTCGCAGATCGCGATGCCCGCCCGCCCCAGCGTAGCGGTCGCAAACGCGCGCAGGTCGTCCCCTCGTGCAAAGTGGCGGTTCTCCTCAAACATGCCGTACGTCGGCAGGTACAGCTTCCGGTGTACGTGCAACACGCGTCCGTTCGATGCGTACACCGCCGCCACGTAAAAACGGTGATCCGCGCTTTCCTCGATAAAACTAAACACCACGTCGAAACCACAACTCGCCGCGACCATCCGCGCAATGTCAGGGTGGTCGAGCGAGCGCGCGACCTCCAGCGTCAAGTCTTTTAAAAAGTATCCGGTCAGCCCCAATTCGGGAAACACAAGCAACTGGATTCCCTG
>JAJZCL010000090.1 GCA_021846165.1 Bacillota bacterium
TCTTCGTCACCTGCGCTCATTCGCTCAGTCACGTGTTCACACACGCTCCTTCACGCCCTCGCTTGGTTCCTCGACCTGCTCGCGCCTCTTTGCCTTTGCTGGTGCAGATGCACGTCGCATCTCTTTGCCTTTGCTGGTGCAGATGCACGTCGCATCTCTTTGCCTTTGCTGGTGCAGATGCACGTCGCATCTCTTTGCCTTTGCTGGTGCAGACGCACGTCACATCTCTTCGTCACCTGCGCTCATTCGCCGGAAAAAAACTGGTGACCCCAAGGGGATTCGAACCCCTGATTCCGCCGTGAAAGGGCGGTGTCTTAACCGCTTGACCATGGGGCCAAAAAAGTGGCTCCCCGAGTAGGATTCGAACCTACGACCCTTCGGTTAACAGCCGAATGCTCTACCGCTGAGCTATCGAGGAACGTGGTGGAGCTAAGCGGAATCGAACCGCTGACCTCTTGAGTGCGATTCAAGCGCTCTACCATCTGAGCTATAGCCCCATACAACCTTGGTGCCGAAGGCCGGACTCGAACCGGCACGGGGATCACCCGCGCGCTTTTGAGGCGCGTGCGTCTGCCTATTCCGCCACTTCGGCGCTATGGCGTGCCCTGAGAGATTCGAACTCCCGACCTTTTGATTCGTAGTCAAACGCTCTATCCAGCTGAGCTAAGGGCACATGAAAAGAGAACACGAGTAGAATAACAAATACCCGTGTTCGTCGTCAAGTCCAAATCGAAATTTTTGTTATAAATTTTCGCGATGCGCCTCATCCAATATTTCCTTACGAAAACCCTCGATTGCATCTCGCCTACGAGCGTTTTTGTCCTCAATGTTTTGACGATCCTGTTCATTCATTTCGTGACCGTGTGCGCGCAGTTCGTCTCGGGCTTCCCGTATATTAGTTTGCGTATTCTCAATGTGGCGTTGAATTTTTTCCACATTATCCCTTCGATCATCTGGGTTGGACACATAGAACACCACCTTTTACACAAGATAAATTCGCATTTAGTGTGCTTTAGAGGCGGAGTCGATATTCATGCTGGGTTCTAATAGGAAATTATTGTTGTGTTCATATAGTAAATAACAATCACTGTTTATCATGAGTGAAATGTGCTATTTTAATACTAGTTCTGATATACTGTCTATGACAGATGCAGTAGTTTTTAAGGTGGGATGTTTCAGTGGCAGCGACCGAGGAAGAATGGGTCGACCTTTCCTTCTTTCAGACACTCTTCGATCAAGCGAGTGACGGATACATCGTACTGGATCATCTGTTAAAGGTTCGTTACCTCAATCAGACAGCGAAAAATTGGTTTGGTTCCCCCGCTAAAATCAACGACCTCACCTGTTCACACCTCATCAAGTGCGAGCAGATTGGACATGAGAACCACGAGAGCAAGTGCCTTGGTTGTACAGCGTTACTAAAACGATCATCGTTCTGTTCAGAACAGTTGAATGTGCGAAGAAAAGACGGCAAGGCCTTCCCCGTCAGTATCAGTTACAGTTATATCCCGTGGCATCATCACGAGTCCTTTGTTCTCATGTCGATGCGCGACATTACTTTACAAAAAAAAATCGAACAAGAACGCATCACCACCGACGCCCTTCACTACACAGTAGAAGAACGGGAACGAATTGCCCGTGATTTACACGATACCGTCGCACAAGATTTGGCCTACGTCAGTCTGCGGATCAAGCAACTGCGCAGAGAGTGGGTACATACAGCATTGGTTCCGTACCAAACGGTCGCAGACGAAATGACGGAAATCAACCAAGTGATTGACCGCTCGATCAAAGAATTGCGGAATTCACTCTATGATTTGAACTTTGAATTGGAAACCGATTTTTTTGAATTTATCCGCGAACACGCCATTCAACTTGAGCTTCGTTCCGGCATAAAAACAGAAGTCGAGATCGACGATGCTGGCATGCCATGGGTCGATCCGGTAGAGGTGCAAATGGCCAGAATGGTCAAAGAAGTCTTGACGAACATCCACAAACACTCGCGCGCTCACCATGTCAAGCTGTGGTTTAAGCGAACGACGCGAAGTATGAACATCGTCATTACTGATGACGGAATTGGTTTTCAACCTAGCGTGGTGCAGGAAGATCCGCGGCACTACGGCATCAAATCGATCATGGAACGATGCCGGATTCTCGGCGGCGTGGCACAGGTTGAATCACAACCCGGAAAAGGAGCGACATGGACATTTGAAATTCCGGCTCATTACGAATTAAAGCCCAATATCCTGCATAACACCTTTAATTCTTCCTCTAATTTGTAATAAAAAAACTCCCATCGCCATCGACAGGAGTTTTTTGCTTGCGTATGCCGCTACACCGTTACCTTAGAAGCCTCCTTGACGTACCAATCCTTCCAAAGTGACCAAAGCGTGTAGCCACCCGCCCAGTTGTAGACGGCCTCAAAGCCGTGCTGCTTCAAAATTCGCGTTGCCACATAACTGCGGAACCCACTACGGCAGTATAGAACGACCGGTCGCTTCGGATCCAATTCGTGGACATGATCGCGGAACCCAGGCAACGGTATGAGTTTTGCCCCTTCGATCACACCTTTTGCTGTTTCATCAGGATCGCGCACGTCAACCAATTGCACACCCGGTGCAAACATATCAAACTGCTCAGTCTGCACAACGGTCACCATTGCATCGAGAATGTTTTGCGCCGTCATCGCCGCCATGATGATGGGATCTTTCGCCGCCCCAAACGGTGGCGCGTAGGCCAAATCCAGTTCCATCAGCTCTGATACCGTCAAACCAGAATAAATCGCGGTCGCCAAAACGTCGATTCGCTTGTCAACGCCTTCTTTACCGGCAATCTGGGCACCTAAGATCTTGCCTTCATCAGGCGTGAACAAAAGCTTGATGATCATGTCTTTTGCGCCCGGGTAGTAGCCTGCGTGATGCTTGGAAATTGTGTAAGACACCTTATACGGGATATTCGCTCGCTTTGCGGACTTTTCCGTAAATCCGGTCTGCGCCAACACTTCCTCTTGAAAACGGACGATCGACGTACCGAGTACCCCAGAAAACTTTGCGTGTCTCCCCATGATGTGATTAGCGATGATACGCGCTTGCTTATTCGCAGGTCCCGCGAGCGGTATCCACGTTTCCTCGCCCGTCGCCATCAACGTGTTGTCCGCCAAATCCCCCGCCGCATAAATATCAGGGTCACTGGTTTGCAAACTCGCATTCACTTTAATCGAGCCAGCAAGCCCCAGTTCCAGTCCGACCTGCTTCGCCAGGCTTGAATCGGGACGAACCCCAAGTCCGAGCAAAAACAGGTCACCTTTTACGACTTTTCCCGATTCCAGCTTGACTTGTTCCGCCGCGCCATCTCCCTGCAACGCTTGGATTCCGTCGTTTAATATCAATTCCACGCCCGCTTCCTGAAGCGCCTTGACAATCGGTATGGTCATTTCCGGATCGGAAGGAGGCATGATTTGCGGAAGTTTTTCAATTAAAGTCACGTGCAACCCCCGCGCCAGAAACGCCTCGACCATTTCGATCCCGATAAAACCACCGCCAATCACGACCGCACTTCTTACACCATTCCTGTTCAGGCGATCTTGAATCTCGTCCACATCCGGCACCGATCGCAGTTGGTAAACATTATCCAGGTCAATTCCAGGGATGGGCGGACGAATCGGCGCTGCCCCTTGCGCTAGCACAAGCCTGTCGTAACTTTCTTCGTACACCTTGCCACTGGCGTGATCCTGAATTTTCACCACTTTGCGTTCACGGTCGATACCCATCAACTCATTTTGCACACGCACGTCGATATTAAATCGCGCCCGCAAACTCTCGGGAGTGTTCAGCAACAGGTCTTCGCGATCCTTGATTTCACCGGCAATATAATAAGGAAGACCACAGTTTGCAAAAGACACATACTCGCCTTTTTCCAGCAGGACAATCTCCGCCTGCTCATTCAACCTCCGCAACCTTGCCGCAGTCCCCGCGCCTACGGCCACACCGCCGACAATCACCACTTTCATGACATATCCTCCTACAATGGAATTTTCATTACTTGTTAGGGTAACCTCTGATTAAGATCATATACCCCATGGGGTAATTTTATCAATAGTCTTTAAAATTCGCAAGCCCCGCATCAATAGTCGTTTTGCACTATCGAAGCGAGGCATGCTGTTTCATAATTGCGATCACTTATAGGACTGTTTATTGTCATCCAAATTGTGAAATAAATTATCCAAACGCGTCAACTCATCTTCTACCAGACGCAGATTCGCATCCCCTGCCTCATGATGCCGATTGAACAGCAGCAGACGCATAGCCAAAAGAGAGTTTCTCACTTCGTTGACCATCGACCAGGGAATTTCCTGCGAAGTATTGTAGTACCCATCCACTTCTAGTTTACGAACATTTGACGCTAACCGATGCTCCCGTCCCAACCATGCGATGTAAAGACAACTGAGCCAAATCAAAGTATCCAAGGGAATTGAATGTGTGTTAAATCCCACTACAGCAAAACGCATCCCGGTTAATACCAATATCCCAACCACAGCGGGCGAAAAACCAAACCAATACCCAAACGCCCCAGCCAATACCACTTCTGCGCTCATTTCCGGGTCATGTCTAAAAAATCCATCGACAAACAACACCAAACCAATAACAGCCGCAATCAGTGTCATGTTTTGCTTAATCAAGTTAATCAAAAACCGGTCAGATTCAAATATACGGCGCTGTAACCTTTTCTTGGCGTTATGCCAGTGTTTCCTCAACTCAAATTCTCCTCAAATCATTCGATTTTAATCAGACGCGTCCGATTCCTCCGCGCTGTTCTCATCGACCAACCCTTCCCGCACGGCGTAAGTTGCCGCCTCCACACGATTTGACACATGCAACTTGTCGAGGATATTGCGGACATGATTGCGCACCGTGTTTTCACTGATAAATAGCCGCTTCGCAATATCACGATTGGAAGCTCCTGTACCGAGTTCCCGCAGCACCTCAATCTCCCTGGCAGTCAGCGGTTCCACCCCATCACCGACCGGCATCGACGCCTTGGGCCTCGACATTTCCGAAAGAATGCGCAGCGCCAGGTTGCTTGGCACCACCGCCTCGCCCGCCGCCACGCTACGGATCGCATGCAGCAGTTCTTCGGGGTCGACCGTTTTGATCACATACCCCTGCGCACCCGACTTGACGGCTTCAAACAGGGAGCGTTCATCTTCATTGACCGTTAAGATCAGAATCTTCACCTTATGATCCACATCGCGTATGCGTTTGGTGGCTTCCATGCCGCCCATGACAGGCATCGCCAAATCCATAATCAGAACATCTGGGTGGAGCTTCTGCACAAGCGCAACCGCATCTTTGCCATTATCCGCCTCTCCCACAACTTCAATATCGGATGCCGCATTAATGATGCCAATGACTCCTTTTCTAAACAGGTGGTGATCATCCACCACAGTTACCTGAATCGACATTCGAATCCCACCCACTAGTTCGTACTCTATCCTCATTATACAAAATAATCTTGAAAAACAACTGGAGTACCTATTGCCTCGTCGCCTCCAGATCAACAACGGTCATCTCCGAATTGTGCGGAAATCCGTGATGATCAGGATCTACTTGCGATTCAAACTGCACCGCCGTATGAATGATACCAAAACGAAGCTTTAACATCTCCTCAATCTGCTATCAAGAAAGTGTGCAAAAGTACGCACTTTCTTCTTTCTGCCCCGAACCCCTTTGGAAGCGGTATTCGTATCTGACAGACGTTACTTTCCCACCATCGCCAGCGTTTCGCTTACTCTCAACGATGTGCCAACCATTGCTGGTTGACTCGCCACGGGTAGCGCAGTTCCGGTTGCGAGCCGTTTCAAGTTCCGTGCCGCATTCGTGTCACGATCATGGTGCGTCCCACACTTTGGGCAATCCCACTCACGTGTCTTTAATTCTAGTTTTGGCAGCACATCGTTGCAGACTGAGCATTTCTTCGATGAAGGATAGAACCGGTCTGCCAGTACAACGGTGGTGTCGTACAATTTTGCCTTATACTCAATCTGCCTGCGAAATTCGCCAAATCCCACATCAGACAATGCACGTGCCAACTTGTGATTCTTTGTCATTCCGCTCACATTCAAATCCTCAATTCCGATGGCTTGGTTTTCACTCACCAGTTTTGTCGTCGTCTTGTGTGTGAAATCACTTCTGATCTTGGCAATTCGCATGTGTAACTTAGCGACTTTCATGGATGCTTTGCGACGATTATTCAAATCATGAGACTTACCCTTCTTCTTGAATTGTGGTTTGTGCGGTTCCTCATGATGTTTCAGCGACTTAACATATTGGTTGACCGTTTTACCCAGGTTGGCAAACGGTTGAGAATGGGCATCACGGTGAATGTCCTTCATCCACGGAAACTGATCATACTTGATGGCATTGAATTGTTTCTTCAACTCATTGGGCGATGGTGCTTTCTTCTGTTCGTTGCCTTCGAGCCATTGCGCCACCGCCCAATTCCACACGAATCTGGCACATCCTGCTCCTTGATGTAACGCGCCGCATCCTTGGCAAAATAGGTGATCAAGATGTCCGCACCCGCTCGCTTCATGCCAGTCAGCATCTCCATCACCACGGCGCGCTCGTCGATCCACCCCTGCTGTGCCGCCGCTTTCACCATAGCGTACTCGCCGCTGACGTTGTAGGCGGCAATCGGCACAGCAAACTCCTCGCGCAAAGCGCGGATCACGTCCATGTACGCAAGCGCTGGTTTGACCATCAGCATATCAGCGCCTTCGTCTAGGTCGGAAGCCGCTTCGAGCAGCGCCTCGCGGGCGTTGGCAGGATCCATCTGGTACGTCTTGCGGTCGCCAAATGACGGCGCGGAGTGCGCCGCCTCGCGGAAAGGGCCGTAAAACGCAGAGGCGTATTTGACAGAGTAGGACAAAATTGGGGTTTCGACGTAACCGTTCGTATCGAGCGTCGTGCGGATCGCGGCGATGCGTCCGTCCATCATATCGGACGGCGCCACCAGATCGGCACCCGCCCGCGCGTGCGAAAGTGCTGTATTTGCGAGCAGTTCGAGGCTCACGTCGTTGACGATGCGGTCGCCGTGTACAATGCCGCAGTGACCGGCAGGATTATAGGCGCACAGACACACGTCGGTCGCGACGAGAAGACGGGGGTTTTCTTCTTTGGCCGCACGAATTGCTCGCTGGACGATGCCGTCTTGTGCATACGCCTCCGAACTCAAGTCGTCTTTTACGGCGGGGAGCCCAAACAACAAGATCGAGTGAATTCCAAGCTCTGACAGCGCGTGGATTTCTCGGCGGAATTCATCGAGCCCCAGGTGTTCGACACCCGGCATCGACAACACGGGGGCACGACCGGCCTCATGCATGACGAACATTGGATACATGAAATCCGCCACATGCAGGCGCGTCTCCCTGACCATTTCTCTCAATGCGGGATGACTGCGCAAACGACGATGGCGATCAAATGAAACGTTCATTGGCGACCTCCAATATTCTTCACGATCTGAAATATTCCAAAAATTAGAGTTCTGTTTCCGTTAATCCCGTCACCTGTGCGATCACCGTTGTCGGCAACCCCAACGCCAACATTCGCAACGCAATCTCTCGTTGATTTTCCTGCTTGCTCTGATCAAGCGCTTGCACCATCTTTTGTTCCAATGCTGACTTACTTTGTTCCAATGCTGACTTTTCTTCGTCCAATGCTGACTTTTCTT
>JAJZCL010000091.1 GCA_021846165.1 Bacillota bacterium
GCGGAGTCGGAATTTTTTTGCGGCGTTTATTGTCGGCGGTCTGATCTGCGTGATCGGTCAATTGTTGCTTGATCTGACCAAACTGACGCCAGCACATGTGATGACCATTCTGGTCGTTGCGGGGGCGGTGCTGGAGGGGTTTGGCCTTTATGATCCTTTAATCAAATTTGCCGGGGCAGGGGCGACGGTTCCCATCACTTCGTTTGGCAACGCGCTGGTACATGGTGCCTTGGCGGAAACTAAGCAATACGGGCTGCTCGGATTGATCACGGGGATCTTTGAAGTGACGAGCGCAGGGATCTCGTCCGCGATCCTATTTGGTTTTTTGGTGTCGGTGGTGTTTCGAGCGCGAGGGTAGCCCTTGCCTTGTGACGCAGCAGGAAGCGTGGTATCATCTCTACTAACTGATTTTAAGAGAGTGGAGAGATCAAATTGCAGTCAGGCGGACAAGTGCTTTCAACTGGCGAACTGGCGATTGGCGGCGTTTCGACAAGTGCGCTTGCGCAAGCATACGGAACGCCCTTAATCGTATATGACGAGGCAGTGATACGCAAACAGATCAGCGACTATAAGGAAGCGTTCCAGGCGGTGCGGGCGGAATTTCGCCTAGCCTACGCATGCAAGGCGTTCTGCTCGGTGTACATGTGCAAATTGGCACAAGACGAGGGCTTGTGGCTCGACGTGGTATCGGGGGGCGAACTGTACACGGCGATCCAGTCTGGGTTTGACACGCGCCACCTCCTCATGCACGGCAACAACAAGTCGATGGAGGAACTCAAGCTGGCGATCTCGTCCCAGATCGGGTTGATTGTGATCGACAATTTTTATGAAATCGAGTTACTTGGTCAATTGTTAGAAGAAGCGCAAGCGAATATGGACGTGTTGATTCGGGTGTCGCCGGGCGTCGACGTACACACGCACGACTTTATTTCGACAGGTCAACAGGACTCTAAGTTCGGCTTTGATCTCTATAGCGGTCAGGTCGAAGAAGCGGTCACGGCGATCCGATGCCAACCTCGGCTGCGTTTGATGGGACTGCACGCCCATATCGGATCGCAAATCTTTGACGCGGAAGGGTTTCGCGTCGCGGCTGAGCGTCTGGCTGACCTATCAAAAAAACTGGTGCGGGAATACGGCGTCGTGACGCACATTCTCAACCTCGGCGGTGGCCTTGGCATTCGTTATACGGCAGAGGACACGCCGATGCCGCTGGAAACTTTGGTCGAGGAAGTGGTGTTGGCGGCTCGCGCCGCGTATGAACACGACGGGTTGAGTCTGCCCTTGATCATGCTGGAACCGGGGCGCAGCATTGTCGCGGAAGCGGGAACGACGCTTTATCGCGTCGGCAGCAGAAAGGAAATTCCCGGCCTGCGCACTTACGTAGCTGTAGACGGCGGCATGACGGATAACCCGCGTTTGGCGCTTTACGGCGCGAAATACGAAGCGGTCATCGCGAATCGACTGGACGAGCCGCGCAGCGAGGTGGTGTCGGTTGCGGGCAAGGCGTGCGAGAGCGGCGACATGCTGATCTGGGATGCGCCCCTGCAAAAAGCGCAGCCGGGCGATCTGCTGGCCGTGTTTTGCACAGGCGCCTACAACTACGCGATGGCGAGTAATTACAACCGCATCACGCGACCCGCTGTCGTGTTCGTGCGCGACGGCGCGGCGCGGTTAGTGCTGCGCCGGGAGAGTTACGAGGATTTGCTGCGTCTAGAAGCCACTCTTTAAATTCGCAAAACGGGCGCGCGTCCACGCGGTCTTCCGTTCCCGATCATACAATGATGGCGAGGGAGGGAACCCCATTGCTGACGATTCTGGCTTGGATTCCGAGGATCGCAAGGTTTGTACAGATGTTTCAGGGCGTGGCGGGGGCAGTTGGTCCGTTTGTGCCTTGGCTCGGTCAATGGTTCGGTCGCATGCGCGGCGGAGTGCGCGTGTCTCACTCGTCGATGGCACGGGGGTAGGTGGCGACGCGCCCCCGCCTTGCCATCGCGTTCACTTTGCAATTGGTAAACAACATTTGTATACTAGGCGTAGTTTATCAGATGATATCGCACACCTTGCTTCTTTCGTGACGCGCCCCTGACGGATGAGGCGCTTTTCATTTTTTTGTAAAGGGTTGAGCTGCATGACGCCAGACGAGAGGTACATGCAAATGGCGCTGGAGTTGGCAGAGTTTGCGCAGGGACAGACCAGCCCCAATCCTGCCGTTGGTGCCGTGCTGATCAAGGACGACCGCCTCGTTGGCATCGGTTCCCACTTGCAGGCGGGAACTGCGCACGCTGAGGTACACGCCTTGCGCATGGCGGGAGACAAAGCGCAGGACAGCACGTTGTATGTCACATTAGAACCTTGCAGCCACTACGGGAAGACGCCCCCATGTGCGGACGCGATCATCGGCGCTGGTGTCAAGCGCGTCGTGGCGGCGCTGGAAGACCCTTCGCCGAACGTGGCGGGAAGCGGCATCGCCAAGTTAAGGTCGGCCGGGATCATGGTTGAGGTGGGTTTGTTCGAGGAGCGCGCGAGGCGGTTGAATCGCGTGTTTTTGCACCACGTAGCGACAGGGTTCCCGTTTGTCACGTTGAAACTGGCCTCGACGCTCGACGGGTATACAGCGACCGAAGCGGGGGACAGCCTGTACATTACGTCCGATGCGTCGCGGGATGAGGTACACCGTTTACGCAGCATGGTGGACGGCGTGATCGTGGGCGTCGAAACGGTTCGGCACGATGATCCGCAGTTGACGGTGCGTTCGGGCGGGTATACGAAGAACCCCGCTCGGATCGTGTTTGACTCGTCACTGCGAATTCCGGAGGACGCTCGACTGATTGCTCAGAAAGACAGCCGCACGATTGTCGTCACCACCGACTTAGCGCCGCTTGACAAGGAAATTTTATTGCAAAGCCAAGGCATCGAGGTGATCCGATTGGCTTCGGATCACGGTCGTGTCCCCGTGCGGGAAGCGCTGCGTCATTTGGCGGCAAAAGGGTTTCGCCACCTGTTGTTAGAAGGCGGCGAACGCTTGGCGTCAGCGTTTATGGCGGCGAGACTGGTGACGGAAGTGTGGGTGTTTCACGCGCCGAAGCTGCTCGGCGGCGGTAAAGGACTGCTCACGTGGCGCAATCCTGTCGCGATGAGCGAGGCGCTTGCGCTCACGGATGTGACGCACCAAACGATTGCCGATGATGTACTGACGATTGGCAGGGTCGTGTATCCTAGCGATGAGCGGGGGTGAAGGGCACGTTTACGGGCTTGATTGAAGCGCTGGGAACTATCGAACGGGTGCAGCGCGTGGGACAAGGGCGCAAACTGGTGATTGCCGCGCCGCTCATTGCGGGGGGAGTGGCAATCGGCGACAGCGTGGCGGTGAACGGCGTTTGCCTAACCGTGGTGCAGGCTAACAGCAGTCGCCTGATTGTCGAGGTCGTGCCGGAAACGGTTAGACGGTCGACCATTTCGCAACTTCAGCCTGGAACGAGTGTCAATCTGGAGCGGGCGATGCGCGCCGATGCCAGGTTTGGCGGGCACATCGTGGCGGGGCACGTAGACGGGATGGGAACGGTGGCGCACATTGGTCGCGAAGACAACGCCGTGTTGCTGACGG
This sequence comes from Bacillota bacterium, assembly GCA_021846165.1. Lineage (GTDB taxonomy): Bacteria > Bacillota > Bacilli > Alicyclobacillales > SLC66 > JAJZCL01. Next base: position 3,605 of record JAJZCL010000091.1, read on the forward strand.
TGAATGTCGTTTCGGAACTGATTCGGTATGTGGTTGCAAAAGGATCGATCGCGATCGACGGGGTCAGCCTGACCGTGATGGATGTGGGACGAGCCTCGTTCCGGGTGTCGGTGATTCCGCATACGGCGGCGGAGACGACCCTGCACCAGATCAAAGTGGGCAACAAAGTCAATCTGGAACTTGACCAGCTTGGCAAATACGTGGACAACCTGCTAGGGGGCAGCGCCCCATTGCGCAGGGAGGCGGGAATCACGGTCGCGAAACTGAAAGAATGGGGTTATTAGGAGAAAGAAGAAGGTGTTTACGCATGACGTTTGCTACGGTTCACGATGCGATCGCCGCCCTAAAGAGCGGCCAGGTGATCATTGTCGTCGACGATGAAGATCGGGAGAATGAAGGTGATTTTCTCGCCTTAGCCGAAAACGCGACGCCCGAGACGATTAATTTTATGATTACGCACGGGCGCGGTCTCGTCTGCGTTCCCGTCACGGAAGAACGGGCAGAGGCGCTGGGTCTGCACCCAATGGTGATGAAAAACACCGACAATCACCACACGGCGTTTACCGTGTCCATTGACCATGTGTCGACCAATACGGGCATCTCCGCCTTGGAACGCTCGGCCACCATTCTGGCGATGATCGATTTGGCGAGTCGTGCGGAAGATTTTCGCCGCCCCGGTCATGTGTTTCCGCTGATCGCCAAGGAGGGCGGGGTGCTTCGCAGAGCCGGTCACACTGAAGCCGCCGTTGACCTGGCGCGGCTGGTAGGAGCCGACCCATCGGGCGTGATTTGCGAGATTCTGAAAGAAGACGGCACGATGGCGCGTATTCCCGATCTGATCGAGATTGCCGAGCAATTTGGCCTGTTGATCTTAAAGATTGATGATCTGATTGCGTACAGGAAGTTGAAGGAAAAGCTCGTCAGACGCGCCGCAGAGGCTGTGTTGCCGACAGAGTACGGAGAGTTTCGCATTGTGGTGTTTACCAACGCGCTCGACGGCAAGGAACACCTGGCGCTCGCCATGGGAGACATTTCCCCTGATGATCCAACGCTCGTACGCGTACACTCCGAGTGCCTGACGGGGGATGTGTTTGGCTCCTTGCGGTGCGACTGCGGTCCGCAACTCGACGCCGCTTTGCGCCAGATCGCGACCGAGGGCAAGGGCGTGCTGGTATACATGCGCCAGGAGGGCAGAGGCATCGGTTTGATCAACAAGATTCGCGCCTACCAATTGCAAGAGCAGGGGTATGACACCGTCGAGGCGAATGAGGCACTCGGTTTTGACGCCGATCTCAGGGACTACGGCATCGGCGCACAAATCCTGCGTGAACTTGGTGTAGGGAAAATTCGTCTGTTGACCAACAACCCGCGAAAAATCAAGGGCTTGCGCGGACACGGCCTCGATATTGTCGCGAGGGAACCGTTGCTGATTGACGCGAACGAGCATAACGAGGGATACTTATTGACAAAAAAACTAAAATTAGGTCACTTGCTCAATTAGTCGATGGGGGAGAGTCGCTGTATGGCAAACGTGTTTGAGGGGAACCTGATCGGTCAAGGTCTTAAAATTGGAATTGTCGTGTCGAGGTTTAACGACTTTATCTCCAGGAGCCTGCTGGAAGGTGCGCAAGATGCGCTGCATCGACACGGCGTAGAGGATGCCGATGTCGACATCGCCTGGGTTCCGGGCGCTTTTGAAATTCCTTTTGTCGCAAAAAAAATGGCGGAATCCAAGCGTTACGACGCCGTGGTCGCGCTAGGCGCCGTCATTCGCGGCTCAACACCGCACTTTGACTATGTTGCCGCCGAAACCGCCAAAGGCATTGCGGCCATCGGGCTGCAAACGGGCGTTGCGGTGGTGTTCGGCGTACTCACGACGGATACGATCGAACAGGCGATTGAACGCGCGGGAACCAAAGCCGGGAACAAAGGCTGGGACGCTGCGACCGGCGCCATTGAACTCGCCAATCTCGCCCGCGCACTTGCATGAGTCGCCCGGAACACCGCGTGACGCGCCTGTTCCAGCAAGCGTCTCCCTATCAACCCGTCTATGTGGGCGAGCTTGAGCGCGTGCGTTTCCTGCGTTTTGGCGACCACTATGCCGGGTGGCAAGGCGCGATGCGGTTAGATCGCCCCGATTTACTCTACTTTCCCTATCAACGCGCATTTTCGCTGTATACGGCCTGGAACGCCGACATTCGCCGCTTTCTCGCGCTTGGTGTCGGCACAGGCACCGCGATCCGTCACGTCCATCACCGCCACCCGCAGGCGGAAATCGTCGGGGTTGAATGGGATCCGCTCGTGCTGGAGGTGGCACAGCGCTTCTTCATGGTGCCGACCGACCGCCGCGTTCGCCTTATCGAAGAAGACGTGCGCACGTACGTGATGGCGTTGCGGGATCGTTTTGACCTGATTTTTCTGGATGTGTATTTTCAGGAACAAACGCCGAAGGCGCTGTATACTTCTTACTATTTGCAGGCGCTGGCTGCGTTGTTGGAAATGGGCGGCGTGCTGGCGATCAACGCGATCGTTGCGACCAAAGGACCGTATAGTTTCCCTTATGTTCAGCTTTGCGCTACTCTGGAAGAACTGATCGGGCCGACCTACAGCATCACGCTGGGCGTCATCCCTCATTTCACGCACAATGTCATGATTTTTGCCCATAAGATGGACGCTGCAACATCGACCCTGGCACAGGTGCGCAGGCGGGGATGGCGGGAAATCAGCGCTCATCGGGCGCACTACACATGGACGTCGAGTGTGCTGCCCATGTTAATCAAAAAATCGCCAAAGAAGGTGTGAGTTTGCTGTCGTTTTTCGGGCCGGATTTGATCTTTCGGCTGATCGCGTTTATTCTCGCGCTGGTTGTTCACGAATTTGGCCATGCGGTGATGAGTTTGTGGCTGGGTGACGACACGGCCAAACAACAAGGGCGCGTCACGCTCAACCCGCTCGCTCACCTTGACCTGCTGGGACTGCTGATGGTGCTGTTTGTCAATTTCGGCTGGGCGAAGCCAGTGGTGTTCGATCCAAGCAAGCTGAAAGGGAACAAGTCGCTTGGCATCATCCTGATTTCCTTGGCGGGACCCGCGATGAATGCTGTGTTCGGCGTGGCGGCGACCCTCCTTACGGTGGCGACGGTACACTCCACAAGTTCGTTTTGGCAATGGCCGATCGGCCAGTTCCTCGGCTCGCTGCTCGCGTGGCTTGCGATTGTCAATGTCGCGCTCGCGATTTTTAACCTGATTCCGATGCCGCCGCTTGACGGTTGGAAGGTGCTATTGTTTATGATGCCAAGACGGTTTTTTTTCAGTATGCTGAAGTTTGAAAGGTATGGATCGTTTATTTTGTTGCTTGTGTTGATTCTGCCGTTTGGCGGGTATACACTCGGCGGCCTCGTGATTAACAGCGCCCTCCAGTCTGTCCTCGGGTGGTTCGGTCTGGCGCTATGAACGCCTCATTTCAGGTCACAATCCAGGACTTCGAGGGGCCACTCGATCTCCTGCTGTATTTGATCGAAACCCGCAAAATGGCGATTGCAGACGTCAAGCTGGCGCTGATCACCGATCAGTACCTGAACTATTTGCGCGACTCGCTTGCGCAACAGATGGAAGTGGCCAGCGACTTTATCGTGCTGGCGTCGACGCTGATTGCCATCAAGGCGCGGTCGCTGTTGCCGCCATCCAAGGCTGCCGAAGCCAGTCTCGACGTCGACGCTGCGGAGGAAGACCTGGAAGCGCTGTTGCGGGAGCGCCTGCTGACATACAGCGCTTATAAGGAGTTGGCGCAGGAGTTGAAGCGCCGTGAACAGTCCCGCCAAGAACAAGCAGGGCGAATGCCGATGGCGCTGGACGCGTACCGCAAAAAACAAACGGTGGGCGACTTTCTGGCGGGTTTGACGCTGGATAAACTGGTAGGAATGTATGAGTCTGTGCAAAAACGGTTGCTCGATGATCCGGACATCGAGGTGTACCGCGATCACGAGAGCATTCCGATGCGCATGGTGCGCATCGAGCGGCGCCTCGCGCTCGGTCCGACTACGTTCATGCA
>JAJZCL010000002.1 GCA_021846165.1 Bacillota bacterium
GATCTACAGGTCCTCGCCCGTCGTCGAACAAATGATGGGGGAGGCGGCAGGCGAAATGCCCTCGACGCGAACGGCCGTGCCAATACAGACAAATTCCACGCAATCATCCAGTGACTCAAAGCCTTTATGTATCAGTTTAGCGTCCACAACGGCATTCGCGCCCAGCCTGACCGCCTCTTCCCGCATACGCCCCAGCGCGAGCTGGCGGGCATCGTAAAGCGCCTGCGTCGGTTCGCGAATTTCCGCAGACGATCGCCCCCACCCATAAACGCCCACTGGTGACCGAATCCACCCCATTCGGTATACGGAACTGCCCATCGCCTGCCCCAGCGGTTGGAGCGTGAGTTTGCGCAGCGAGAGCCACTCGCCCACAGATAACGTACTCGTCCAAGGCAACTCGCCGGACGACTTCACGGCGCGAAACGAATCCCGTGAAGGCAAGTCACGCATAGGTACCGTGGACATGGACTGCTTGTCCGAAGCACCGTCGCGCTTGCCAAAGCCAATACGGAACAATTCAATCCCCCCACTCTGTTCAGGATTCTTCAGCACACGCACTCACAACAAAAATTCCTCCAGCGACTTCCTCATCTCTAGGCGGTGGTTCGCCAAGGCGCTAAGTGCGCTCGACAACCCATTCAACCATTCCTTGAACGGCACGGTTTTGCGGTTCAGTATGACGCCTCCCACAGACTTGGCTACGCGCGCCACGTAGCTGCCGTTTTCGAGCGTTAACACGTAGGTCTCATTATCGAGCAAGACCTCCAGCTCCTTCAGCGTTTGCGACTTGGCAAACCACTTGCGCTCATGCCTAAGTCGCACCAAATCCGGAAGAGACTTTTGCAGCCGCTCCGCCAGCGCCTCCACATACGCCCGTTCATCCGCATGCTCGTGTCGCCACGATGCCGCACTTAAATCAAAAGAAACATCATCCATTGCCTTGTCACCCACTTATCACAGCCGCAATACCTTATTCTATCCTATGTTAAAATACTTTTCTCGACTTTGATGATCAATTCCTGCCCCATTTAGCGCGTTTCTTTTTCACCGTTCGCTTTCATGCGCACGCGCGATCGTTTTGCAACCCTCCTAACACGCATGGGAACGGCGATGCTGCGTCGGTTGCGCTGGGGCGACGCATCCAGCAAAAACCACAAATTGGCAGCAATGATCACCATGGCAAGCGTCAACCAGCCAAATTGAAACACACCGTGCCATCCGGTCGTATCGACGCGCAGGCGTGGTGTCGCCCAGACAACAAGCACCAACGCGAAAATCAAGTATAGGAATGAAGCGGAGAAACGCTTTTCTTTGACTGGCCGAAACACGTTGAATCCCTCCTGAATCCGGCTTTTTTACGAAAATTCTATGCTGCGCCATACAGGACAAGAACGCATAATAGCCGCCCCGAATGACAGACTAACGGTGAACAGGAGTATCAGCAAAGGGGGACGATACAGTGGACATCATGAGTAATCCCACGATGACGGCGCCAAACACCGACGCGCTCAACTCTGCGCTGGACGACTTCAGCGCCTGGAAAGACTTCCTCGGACACCAGTTGAAGCGCGCGCAAAGCGCCGGCATGAGCGACAAAGAAATCGATGATGTGGCTTTTCGGATGGGCAGCTTTCTGGCTGACAAGGTCGATCCGAAAAATGTTCAGCAACGCCTTTTGAAACAGATGTGGGACGTCAGCTCGAAAGAGGATCAAAGGGCGCTCGCCAGAATCATGGTCAACCTTGTCGAACGGTCGCATGATCGTGGCGCCACGGTTCACTGATCTGACAAAAAAAGCGGGGGATCCCCCGCTTTTTTATATGGTGACCGATTCGCCCGGCTTGATCGGGTAGCCGACCATGCCTTTTTCCCGTAACCGTGCGGCAAACTTGTCGGCGTCTTGCGCGAGCAGCGGGAAGGTGTTGTAGTGAATCGGCACAACCGCTTTAGCGCCTAACCACTCTGCCGCCACCAGCGCATCGTCAGGCCCCATGGTGAAGTTGTCGCCAATCGGCAGCAGGGCAAGGTCGATGGCGTGCCTCTCCCCGATTACCTTCATGTCGCCAAACAAGCCCGTATCGCCCGCATGGTACACCGTTTTCCCTTCTGCGGTAAACAGAACGCCAGCAGGATTGCCGCCATAGACCAGACCGTTTTCCGATTCAATCCCTGAACCGTGGAACGCGAGCGTCAGCTTGACCTTGCCAAAGTCAAATTCATGCGCTCCCCCCAGATGCAAGGGATGGGCGTCGACGCCCTGCTTGGAGAGCCAGACCGCCAGTTCAAAATTCGTGATCACCTTTGCGCCTGTCCGTTTCGCAATCGCCACCGCGTCGCCAATGTGATCCGAGTGGCCGTGCGTGATGAGAATGGCGTCCGCTTGTACCTCGTCGGCACTCGCGGCGGCGGTAGGATTCCCGGTCAAAAACGGGTCGATCAGAATGTGGTGGCGCTCCGTCTCAATCGCAGTCGCCGCATGTCCCAAATACGTGATTTTCAATTTGATACACTCCTCACTAAGTGTTTTGCGCGATTGACGCTTCTCATTCTTCCGCTTGCCAGTCGGGGAGCAGGGAAACCTCTTGAATCACTTCGCTAATGATTTGCTGAATGTCCTGATACAGGATGCCCAATTGCATTTCCGCAGTCAGGTACTCGCGCACCACTTCGTGCATCTGGATCGTGTCGGACCGTTTTTGCAGTTCATTCTGTTCATCTTCAGATATCGTATCGCCGAGCAGGCGTTTTCTCTCCAAAAAAAGTTGTTGGCGCTGGAAATCGATCAACATCGCCTTCGCCGCTTCGTCACTTTCCAACTTATCCTTCGCCGCTTTCATCTGCGCAAACATCTCGGTACCGCGCATCGCCCTTGACAGTTCGTGCGCCTTGTCGTACGGATTCAACCCCTCATCTCCCTCCGCATTTACTCCTTCAAGTATACATGATTCACCCAGGCCATCGCCACGACAACCGCCGCGGCACATGCGAATAGCGGGAATCAAGAGAATCTGTCATAATTGACGTACCGTACAGCACGTTCTGAAACGTGGATTCCAGCACGGAAGGGAGCCGCAAGGCATGACGAAACTCCAGGAACTGTTTGCGCTCGGACAGAGCCCCTGGCTTGATTACATCCGCAAGGATCTCCTGCAAACGGGAGAACTGGCGAAACTCGCTGAAGAAGGCGTCCGCGGCGTTACGTCCAATCCCACCATATTTGAAAACGCCATCGGCAAAAGCGACTTGTACTTTGACGACATCCGTCACCTCGCCAAGCAAGGACACGACAAGTTCCAAATTTACGAGGCGCTCGCTGTCGAGGACATTAAACGAGCCGCCGACGTTTTGCGCTTCGTGTACGTGCAATCTGACGAGACGGACGGGTTTGTCAGCCTAGAAGTTCCCCCTGACCTCTGCCACGACCGCGAAGGCACCGTCAGAGAGGCGAAACGCCTCTGGCAGGTCATCGAGCGCCCGAACCTGATGATCAAAGTCCCCGCGACCAAGGCTGGAGTGCTTGCCATCTCCGACCTGATCGCAGATGGGATCTCTGTGAACGCGACACTCATGTTTACACGCCAAGACTATCTGGATGTGGCAGATGCGTACCTCAAAGGCTTGGAAATCCGCCACGCGAACAGGCTGCCGTTAGACACGGTCGCGTCGGTCGCAAGCCTGTTTATCAGCCGCATTGACAGCGCCGTCGAAGGCATGTTGGCAGGTGACGCACTGCGGGAGGTATACGGGAAGGTCGCGATCGCCAACGCCAGGCACATTTACCGCGACTTTCTTGACATTTTTCAAAGTGAACGCTTCCTGCGCCTGAAGCATGCTGGAGCGCACTTGCAACGGCCTTTGTTTGCGTCGACGGGCACGAAGAATCCGGCTCATTCTGATGTCCTTTACATCGACAACCTGATCGGCCCCGATACAGTCAACACGATCCCGCCGTCTACCATGCATGCGTTTCTCGATCACGGCGCCGTCCAGCGCACGGTCGATCAGTACCCAGAAGATGACGCGCAGGTATTGGCAGCATGCACTCGCCACGGCATCGAGTTGGAGCAAGTGGGGGCAAACTTAAAGGCAAAAGGGTTGCAACAGTTCATCGATTCCTTTGAAAGTTTGATCGACACGGTCGAAGCGAAACGGCAAGAGGCGTTGGAGTAAATCCTGTGCCAGATCCGGCAGCGACGACCGTGCGCTGCCGGTTTTTTTTATTCAACCCAGTTAAGGATGACCCGCATGCGCAAACGATTATCTTACAGTACGGTCGCACTCGGACTGACGGCTTTGTGGTTGGTCGCGCTACCCGTTGGTCGGGCTGATCAGGCAAACGCAGCACTCGCCATTGATGCGAGACAATTTATCGGCATGGGCGATATTGCGCTGCTTTACAGCAACAACGGTTTTTCGGGGGGCAACCTGTATACCATTGTCAACAACACCACTCGCAAGCCCGCCGTCGCCTGGCATTTTATCGAGAGCGGCGCGCTTTCCGCTGATTTTTCAAGCGACGGAGCATGGTTGGCCACCACCTCTGTGATCGGTGATCAAGTCGTTTGGTCGCTAGTTGCCTCAAAGGGCGCAAAGCGCGAAGCGCTAGGGGCAAACGTGTTTACCGGCGCCTTTGCGCCCTTTGGACACAGCTTTTATTTCAGCACATTAAACGGCAAACTTTACCGCGTGACCCCGCCCGCGAAGCCGCAAATGCTGCCGCTACACCTCGCCAAACACAGCCGCATCGCGGGGCTTTCATTTTACGACAACAGCACGGCCGCCGTCACGATCACGGCGAACGACAACGCCTATGCGGAGGGGCACGCCTACGACGAAATCGCGATCTGGAACGTAAACACACCGAAGCTGCGTGTAGTGACGAAGACGACGCCCCCCAATGGTCTGATTCTAGGACCCTGGTTAAATACGCACGAATTGTTTTTCTGGTTTGATCCCGATCACTCCGCGTCGATCATGGCGGACGGACTGCCCTTGTACCTGCTCAATATGAACGGTACGACACTAAAAATCGGTCACACTTACGCCAATTCGTCTTCTGTTTTACCCATTACCAGCACCAGCGCCCTGTTGTGGGAAAACGCCTACCGCGAATTCTATCTGGGCGCTCAAAATCAGCTTGCGATTTGGCCGCACGGCACGCTGTCCATGCCGTCCAACCGCCTCGGCTTGTTTCCCGCCATGAGTCCCAACCGGCGCGAGGTCGCGTTCGTGCTTGGACCCAAGTGGCCGTCTGACAAGTTCACTTCTTTTCAAGCGGTCAGTCGCTGGTTTGCACAGACTCGGCTCGCGGTGGTTTCGCTGGATAGCGGCAAAGTTCGTGCGCTGGATCGCGCGGGCAGCGATGTGATGAACCCCGCCTTTGCCGCAAACGGCAAGCGGATCGTCTTCACGGCGGGCAATCAAGCGGCATGGATTAACGCAAATGGAATCGGAGCGCGACAGGTGTTCGCCACCGCGCCGCCGTCGGCTACTTTTAACGCACTGCAAATCGCCGCGTACCTGCCCTCCCCCCACGCATAGCAAAGCGGCGCGTCAGCACGACGCGCCGCTAGGTGTGCGATGGATACGAATCAGGCGAGATTCCCCTTCGGTGCCGTAGGTCGCTTGCTGAACTTGCTGAAGATCGCATATAAAATCATCGCCACGACAAAACTCACGTAATACGAGATGTCGCCGATTTGCGGATAGGCTTTGGCAATCGGCCCCATCAGAATGGACTGGTTGAAGAACGGATACGAGGCGAGGATCGCCAGGATAAAAGCATACAGACCGGCGCGTACATTGCCACTGCCCTCGTAGAACTGCCAGACGCCGTCACTTTTGCGCAGGTGCATCATATAGTCGGTCACAATAATCGCAAGCCACGGACTGATCCAATAGGCGAGCAAGAGCAGGAAGTTGCTGTAATTCTCATAGTACCCACTGGTACCGCCAAGGTACGAAATGATCCCACCCGCGATGCCGATGATCAGTGCGGCAATCCAGCGCTTCGGCGCGATCGCGCGCACCCAACTGACGTCGATTGCAAGTAGCGAAAGCGAACCGGAGTAAATGTTCAGGACGTTGGCCGTGATCGTGCCGACCATGATCGCAATCATCGTCACAACCACAATCGGGTGCGGCATCAGACCCGACACCAGATCGGTCGGCGTGTTGATGTTCGGCTTGACCGTCGCCAACCCGGCTCCGAGGAGTTCCAGCCAAACTGCCGGTATAAAGTTGCCAAAGAACGCGAAACTAAACGCTTTTTTCGTGGATGTATTGTGCGGAAGGTAGCGGCTGTAGTCGGAACTGAAGGTCAGCCATCCCATCATATAGGAAAGTGTCGTACCGATCGTCAGAATGATCGAACCCGCCGTACCGCTGAACACGGGCGCTTTGAAGTTCTCGGCAATGCCAAAGTGAATCTGCCCCAGCGCGTAAATCGTGGTGATGATAAAAATAACCGCCAAAAACAGCGCCGCCACTTTCTCCACAAAGTGAATCAGGTTGTGGCCGTAAATGCTGACGACCGCCTGCAGCACGATCATGATCAACAGGTCAGGCACAAATCCGATGGGCAGCAGCCACTGCAGCGCGTACACACCCAGCACTGTATTGACCGCGTACCAACCCATACCGGAAATGAAGTTGAATAATGCCGGCAAAAAGTTCCCGTAAAACCCAAACGCAGACCGTGACTGAATGAGTTGCGGAATCCCCCAACGGTACCCGAAGGTCGTCAGGAGTCCGATGAAGATCGCGCCAAGCCCTGTCCCAATCACGATCGAAACCGCTGCCTGCGTCAAGTTCAACCCAAACAGCCCCACCGCTAAAACCCCCAGCGTCAACGTGGCAAATTCCAAGTTAGCGCTGAACCAAAGCGTGAAAATGTTGCGCGGTTTGCCGTGCCGCTCGTTCACTGAGATCGGGTCGATCCCGTGCGGTTCGACGTGCAGAACCTCTTCCCCGTAATATTCTGTCGATTTCGTCGCCTCCATAGAAACCTCCTTGAGCATCAGATTGCTTTAAATATGCCTGATGCGTCCCATAGAGTCAAGAAAGTTGACGAACATATATCGATCAAATTGGGGATTTGTTCGGCTTTAGCCCTGCTTTACTTCATCCAGCATTCGCTTGACATCCTCCATTTCCATGCGCAACTTGCGTTGGCGCCGCAAAAGGACGACCACATAGGCAAACGTGCCCACCCAGACCACGGCTGCCGCCGCAAACAGGTATCCCAACATGTCATGAACCGATCCTTTCGTCATACTTGGCGAGAACACTTCTGGCCTGTTCGCGGAGATCGTTCAACGTGTCGCGGTCGCGCACAAGCTGCGTATTGATCCAGAGTAGCACCGCATACAGACCCAAAAACACGACAAAGCTGAACAGCAGCGCGACCACCATACTGGGCGGCATGTTGAACCCCTGCGCGGTGATCACATTGGGGTGAATGCCGCGCCACCAGGTGACGGACTGGTGAATGAGCGGCACATCAATCACCGCGATGAACCCGAACACCGACGCCACCTTTGCGGCTCGTTCGCGATCCGTGATGGACGCCCGCAACAGCGGATACGCCAGGTACAAAAACCACAAAATGAGCGTGGTGGTCAACGTCGGATCCCATGTCCACCAGGTGTTCCAGACCGCGTCGCCCCAGATCGAACCCGAGATCAGCACGAACGTGGTGTAGACAAGGCCAATCTCCGCCGATCCCCGCGCGATTTGATCCCACAGCCATTTTTTTCTGATCAAAAAAATGATCCCGAACAGCGCCGTCACGCCAAAGGCGGTAAACGCAACCACAGCGCTCGCCACATGAAAGTACATGATGCGCACCACATTGCCCATCTGCGCCTCAGGCGGGGAGGCGATAAAATCCAGGTACTGACTGACAATCATGCCGACGCCAACAAGCGAAACCAGCGCCCACTGCCATTTTTTCATGATTAGACCTCCGCGATAAAATCATACAAAAGTCCCGGCAACACCAGAAACAACACATCATACGCCGCGATCACCGCCCACCAGATGACGGCGCCGTTTCCTCCCGTCAGCGTCGCCGACGTCACCTCGACGGTTCCTAGTAGAAGCGGGACGGCAAGCGGAAACAGCATCAGCGGCATCAGGATCTCACGCAGGCTGCTCGTCAGCGAAAGGCTCGTCAGCATCGCGCCGACCGCGACAAATCCGATCGTTCCTAGCAGCAGCACCAGCACAAAACCCGCCCACGACACCTGCGCCGCACCGCCCAGCACCGCGCTGTAAAGCGGCACCAGGATCACTTCCATCACCAGCACGAACAGCAGGTGGCTGATCACGCGCGCGTAAAAGACGACACTGCGGTCGACCGGCGCCAGATACGCGCCGTAGATCGCCCCCTCATACCGCTCTTTGTCATCTTGACGATTAAGGCTGAAAAGTCCCGCCATCATAATCAACAGCCACAGCAGCCCCGCCTCGGAGAACGACGCGAGCGCCGCGCCGGTTTCCAGCACAAGCCCCATTAAAAACACGAGCAAGAGTGCAAACGATAGCGAGGAAATAAACAACTGTCGCGTCCGCCACTCAATCCGCAAATCTTTTCCGACCATGGCGAAGAGCGTGCGCAAAAACCTCACGGCTCGCCACCCCCATACAGCCGCCCCTGCTCAAGCCGCAGCGTCCGATACGTAAGGTCTTGAAACGGCGCCACTGCGTGACTCACGAGCAAGACGCCGGTTCCCGCGCCTTGCAGCGTGCGCAACCACTCCGTCAAAATCTGACTGCCTGCGGCGTCGAGCCCATCGTACGGCTCGTCCAACAGCAAGAGTTGTGGCTCGTGCAGACATGCCCGCGCGATGGCGAGGCGCTGGCGCATGCCCTTGGAAAACGTTTTGATCGGCACCCCCCGGTCGCGGTGCAGCCTGAACCGCTCCAACCACTCCAGGACGCGCTTTTGTTTCCCTTCAAGACCGTAAAGCCGCGCATAGTAAATCAGGTTCTCTTCAGCCGTCATTTCCCCATACAAAAAAGAGGCGTCGAGCAAAACGCCAATGCGCGTGCGCAGGTGCGCCGTCGGTGCCGCCCCGAACCACCTAACGACGCCCCGCGTTACCGGAGTCAGGTCAGCCGCCACCTTCAACAGCGTACTTTTGCCACTGCCGTTGCGCCCCGCTAGCCATACGATCTCGCCAGCGTCAAGCTGCAAATCGACGCCGTGCAACACCTCGCGGTGACCCAGCGCCTTCACCACGCCTTCCAGTTCAAGCGCCCTCATTCCTGCCCCTGCCTTTGCCTTAGCGCCATCTCCAATTGCAGCGCCCTCTCCACCATGCGCTCGCGCCGCGCACGGTAATCCTTCTCGCCGATCTTGCCACCCTGACGCGCCTGTTCGAGATCCGCCCAACCCTCCATCAAGTTCGCTTTTTGCTTGCGAAAATCGGTCAGGCTGGTTTGCCCGCGCCACTTGGTTTGGGAGCGGATCGAAAAAACACCGAGCGCTAGGATCAGCACCACCAGGATCAGGTTGGCAACGGCTTCAAAGTCCGCAACCCGCGATCCGTAGGAATTCAGCACCCGAACCTTAGTGAGTGGCGGTGCCTGCTTGCCGTTCGCGGTGGGGAGCAGCGCAACCGCTACCGTCCACGGTTCGTTAGCGCCGATATCCAACTCAGTGAATTGGCGGTAGACGTGCGTGCCCGACATCATCGCTTGCGAATCGGTCTGAAACCCGCCCTCCGCCGACACCGTCAACGCCCCCTCCGGGATCACGAAAAACAGCTTGCGCACAGCAAACGGTTCCTGCCAGGTGAGTTCCGTCCCGTTCTGATTCAGTGGCACTTGGAATTCGATGGCAAACGTTGTCAAGCTGTGACCGACTGCATAAAAACGCAATCGTCCATGTTGGTCGACCGCAACCGACTTGACCGTGCCCGCCACCACATTCAGGTGATTGGCGCCGCTTGGCATTGCGTACGAAACGGACGTCGTGGCGCCGACGTTTTGAATGTTCACCGTCAACAACGCTTGCAGCGTCGCACCGCTTTTTGACGGCACCGCCAACACCTGCTCGCTAGACACGTACAGGGAGTTGGCGCTTGACGACTGGGCCAGCGCGAATCCGGGGATTGTCGCTAGCAATGCGACAAATACCATCACGGACGCGATCCACTTCCAGTATGGACCTCTCACGTCGCTTCTCGCCCCCTTAAGATCGCCTGCAATTCCCGTTCTAGATCGCTCTTCAATTCCTTCTCGTTCCCTACGGAAGCCTGCGTATTCGCCGTTTCCGACAGTTCCCGCTGACGCATCTCGGCATACTCCGCTTGCGTGATTTTCCCCATGTGCAAGTCGTACTCCAGGTCGCGCAAATCCTGATACAGCTTGTCCGCCGCGACACCTGTCAGCGTAAACTCTGCACCCTTGCGCCTGCGCTGCGGCCACAGCCCAAGCAAAGTGCCAAGAATGTACAAGTAGCCTCCATCCCAGATTAAACTCACCAGCGGATTGAGGTGGATCTCAAACAGCGCAGCGCCAGTATTGTAATCGGCACCGTCCAGCACTGCGTACAAGTCAAGCCACGAGGTGCTGTACAAGCCGATGTTTGTGGAAGGGGAGTCGCCGTTTTCAAAAAACGACACGCTCGGTTTAAGCGCTCCCAGTAGGTGACCGGTGTGGGCGTTTTTCACCAACAGCGTGCCCGTCAACAGCACTTGCCCTGACTGGTGCGCCGTGTTCAACCCATAGTACTCGAACGCGTAACTGCCGAGCGCAACCGTTTGCCCCGGCTTCAAACTGACCGTCATTTGTTTCGCGTAGCCGCCGGAACCGGCAAAGCCGATCACCATTAGCACGACAGCGATATGCACAATATACCCGCCATACCGTCTGCGATTCCTCGCCACGAGGCGGACAAGCGATACAATGAACCCTTCACCCGTGATTTCTTTGCGCGCCAGGACAGCAAAGAACCACTCCTGTAAGATGATGACAAGCGCAAACGTTGCCACCACGAGCGCAAACAGCGACAGCCAGCCTTGAAAGGCGAACAAGCGCAGTCCCAACCCCACAACGACCGCCGCAAACGCAGGCATCCGCAGCATTTTGGCCATTTTGCGCAGGCTTGCGCGGCGCCAGGCCAGCACGGGTCCGATGCCCATCCACAAGACCAGTACCACCCCCACTGGCAGCACCACGACGTCATAAAACGTTCCGCTCACCATCATCGAACTGCCCGTGACGGCTTCGGACACAAGCGGGAATACCGTCCCCCAGAACACCGCAAACAAGATGCCGATCAAAAGCACATTGTTAAATAAAAATCCACTTTCTTTGGAAACCGCCGACTCGAACCTGGCGCCGCTTCGCAGCGCGGGGAAGCGCCACACCATGAGCGCCGCCGTCAACACGAACATGACGGCGACAAAGGTCATGAACACGGTGCCCATTTCCCCGTTCGCAAAGGCGTGAATCGACCACAATAGCCCGCCGCGAGTGAGCGCTGTTCCAAACAGTGTTAACAAGTACGTGAGGCTGATCAGCACCACGTTCCACAGCTTGAACATGCCCTTGCGCTCCTGAATGATGGCGGAGTGCAGAAAAGCGGTAGCGGCGAGCCACGGCATCAGCGCCGCGTTTTCAATCGGATCCCATGACCAGTAGCCGCCCCAGCCGAGTTCCTCGTAGGACCAGTGCGCCCCGTAGATGATGCCGCAACTCAAAAACAGCCACGAGATCAGCGTCCATGTGCGCGTCGCGACCAGCCACGAAGCGTCTGTTTTCTTCAAAATCAGCGCCGCCATCCCATACGCGAACGGCACAAGAAAGCCTACATAGCCCAGATACAGATTGACAGGGTGAACCGTCATGCCGGGGTTTTGCAAGAGCGCGTTCAAACCGTTTCCATTTAAAGGGGGGGTAGTGAGGGTCACAAAAGGTGACGCAAAAAAATTCAAGACGACGACAAAAAACAGGATCACAAATGACATGATCGCCGACACGACCGGCTGCAACCGTTCGCTATCATGATGCGGTGCGAAGCGAACAACGAATGCGTAAAGGCTGGTGATCAGTAGCCAGAACAACAGCGACCCCGCATTGCCGCCCCAAAACGCGGCGATTCGATACACAAGCGCCAGACCGCGACTGGTGTAATCAGCGACGTAGGCGTAGTGGAAATTCAAGGTAACAAGCAGTGCCAAAAGCGCGATCGACGCGACGAACACCAGCGCAAACTGCAGCGCTGGTCCGATTTTCGCAAGGATGCCAAGCGGCTGATTGGCCGGGCTGTGCGCGGACAGGATCGATACGACGAGCGAACATGGCACCACCAAAAGCAATAGGGACAATGCGTCCCGCCCCAGCGTTCCGATCAAGGCCACCCCTCCAGCCGCTTGCTATCGTGACAACGTATCATGATCCGCTTTGCGCCGTATACTTGGACGGACACTTAATTAATAAATTCGTAGCTTTGAGCATGCCACTTTGTTCGATCGTGCCGGTGACGATGATCGGCCAGCCGTTGGCAAAGTCGCTTGGCCGCAACCCGTGGTAAGCCACGGTTAACGAACGGTCGCCAACCTGATCTTGAATGGCAAACTGCAGATACTCGGTCGCCGAATTCCACACCACGCTGTTCGGCGTGATCTTCCCGCTTACCGTCAGAACCTCGCCCGCCTTCGGATGCTCGGCGAGCGCCTGATTGACCGTCATATAGTAGCTCGATGCTCGCGCCACTCCCATCGCCACAAGTCCTACGATGACGAGCGCGACGAGCGCGAACGCCGTCCATAACTTGACACGCGTACTCAGACCCATCACCACTTTTCATGAAAATTACAGGTAACTCCGCCATTCCTTTTCCGCACGCGCCGAAATCACATACTCCTCGTCGCGCGCAGCCCCTGTCTGCGTCGACAATTGTGTGCTTTTGCGCCGTACAAACCAAACGCCGAGCGCAAACGCCACGACCACTCCCACAACAGGCAACCCCCACGCAATGGCGCCAAACCCGCGGCGAGGCGGATTGGCCAGCACCGCTTGGCCGTAGTCGGTCTCCATCGTCGCGAGAATTTGCGCGTTGCTCATGCCACGATCCAGCATCGATGCGATCTGCCTGCGGATTTTCCAGGCCGCCGTCACATTGGAACTGGCCACCGTCTGTGTGGTGGTGTCACCTGGAGCGTGCAACTGAGAAGCAATGAATTGCATACGCCGCTCTAGGGTGTCGCCTTGCGTTGAACCGAAGACGCCAGCGGCAAAGAGTGTCGCGAAGAGTGCCACAAGCACGATGACAGTCGCGATGATCGGCCAACCATACCTGAAATGCGTTCTCCCCAACCCGACACCTCCCCATATTCCGTTCATATCGAACATTATAACGCATTCCTCAAAATTCACGTGTGACTGTTTGCGGACAAACCACAAAAATCCGCTATAATAGAACACAGTTCCACCATTTGTCGATTTGTGTTCCGCACTGATGACAAAGGAGAGCGGCGACGATGATCAAAGAACTGACTGCTTTTTTATCTGAAGAACAAGTGAGCGTCAATCCATCCATCCGCGAACAACACAGTCACGACGAGTCATACCACACTCCTGTCTTGCCCGATGTCGTCGTATTTGCCAAGTCTCGCAGCGACGTCGTCAAGGTCATGCAAGTCGCCGTGAAACACCGTGTTCCCGTCGTCCCGTTCGCTGCCGGGAGCAGCCTGGAAGGCCACGCCATCCCCATCCGCGGCGGCATCAGTCTGGATATGATGGGGATGGACAAGATTCTGGAGATTCGCCCTGACGACTTTCTCGTTCACGTCGAACCTGGCGTGACGCGCGAGGCACTCAACGAAGCGCTGAAAAAATACGGTTTATTTTTTCCTGTCGATCCCGGCGCCAACGCCTCGCTCGGTGGTATGGCGGCCACCAACGCCAGTGGCACCACGACGGTGCGTTACGGCGCGATGAAAGAGAATGTCCGCAAGCTTGAGGTGGTGCTGTCAAGCGGGGAAGTGATTGAAGTCGGGTCGCTCGCCGCCAAGTCTTCATCAGGGTATCACCTCACCGAACTGTTTATCGGTTCGGAAGGCACACTGGGCGTGATCACCGGATTGTGGCTGCGCGTTTATGGCATCCCCGAAACGATGGTGGCCGCGCGCGCGACATTCCCCCGCCTCGAAGACGGAGTCGCCGCGACCACGGCAATCATGGGGACGGGCATCCCCGTCGCGAGAATGGAACTCGTCGATCCCGCAGCGGTGCGCGGCGTGAATTTTTACAAAAAAACCAACTACCCCGAAATTCCAACCGTATTCTTTGAGTTTCACGGCAGTCGGGAAAGCCTGGCGCAGGACATCGAACGGGTGCGGGAAATGATCACAGAAGAAGGGTGTACGTCGTTTGCAATCGAGCATAACGAGGAGGAGCGGCGCCGCCTTTGGGAGGCGCGGCACGTTGTGGCGCACGCTTTTTTGGCGCAGTATCCGGGCAAACGCCAAATTGTGACCGACGTCTGTCTGCCGCTGTCGGCGCTGCCGCAGGCGGTCGAAAACGCCCACAAATTGTTGGAACAACTCGATCTTCCCGGCGCCATCGCAGGCCACGTGGGCGATGGCAACTTTCACACCATTCTCGCGATCGACCCCGACAACCCTGACGACATGCAGAAGGCGGAAGCGTTTAACGAACAAATCGTCCTCGACGCCATCCACCGCGGCGGCACCTGCACGGGCGAACACGGCGTGGGTTCCGGCAAGCTGAAGTACCAGCGAACCGAACACGGCTCTTCCTATCGAATGATGAAATCCATCAAAACGATGCTCGACCCATTCAACATCCTGAACCCTGGCAAGGTCATTGCCGACTGACAGATGCCGCCAGCATAACGCAGCCTCCTGCCGCAAATCTTAACGGCAGGAGGTGCATGCGAATGCCTGGCGCAGTGAAGTGCAACGTGGAAGAGTGCATTTACTATGAAGGGGTACACTGCACGGCTGACTCGATCCTGATCAAAAGCAACGGCAACCCGATCGTCGGCACGGTGCGCGGTACCATGTGCGACACCTTCTCATACCGCAATCCCGGGGAAGGCAGTCGACCTTAGTTCAGCGTTGATTCGCCCCGCCGTCGACTTCGACGGGGCGGTTACATATCCCCGACTAGGTCAAGAAACGACGCTGGACTTTTTTCCCGTCGCAGGTAAAAAGAATTGGTCGCCCGTCCAGTTGCGTTTCTAGGCTAACCCCCCTGCCCCACAACTTTTGTACGTAGGGCAGGGTTCGCTCCGTGTACTTCGCATCAAGCTCCACGCCCTCATACGAGTGCCATAATGACAGCTCTCCCGATAGCGGATCAGGATTGGCTTTGACATAGATCACCGGGTACCCGCCGTTGGTGCGCGATTGCCAGAGCGAGTCGCGGATTTTCTCGAAGTCCGTTTCGACGACCTTCCACTCACTTCCCACTTTTTGATATACATACAGATCAAGCTCTTCGACAAGTTCTTTGGTCAGGTAATTGCGCAGAAACGAACCGTCCGACTCGCTCGCGCGCACCTCGAAAATCTTTTCCGGATCAGCATAGCGGCGAGCGATGTCTTCCCACATTTTGAGTCCGACCAGATACGGGTTGACGACAGTTTTCGAGGGCAACACGACACCCGCATGCATCCTCGCAAAATCCAGGTACTCGTCGTCCTCCAGCCCCATCTCGCGCATCATGCGCAGGTGCCAATACGTTGCCCACCCTTCGTTCACTTGACACCGTCAGATCGCAACTGGATTTGCAAGCCATCGTCAATGACGCTTGCCGCCTCAACAAACCCTTCGATCCACGTGCGCAGGTTCGCCTCCGACAATAACGCGAACGCAGTTGACACATCGAGCGCCGTTCGCACCGCCTCGTTCGCCACATGCGCCCTGCGCACGGCCTCCGCCTCCCAGGCGACAAGCGTACGGTTCCACTCTTCCCTCTGCGCCGCCATCTGCTCACGTTCCTTTTGCCACCGATTTGCATCGATCCCCCCAGCGACATACGCCCGCAGCCATCTCTCCTCGCGCCGCTCGCACTGACGCAGGCGCTTGTGCAGGCGCTGGCGCACCACCTCCGCGCTGTCCCGCCACTCGACCCGCACACGGCCTATCTGCACCGCTTGAAACAACTCCGCAAGCCCCTCCAAAAACGCAGCCTCTACGTCGTCAGCCGCGATTGCCTTCGCCCGGCAAACGCCTCCGCTGCGCCGCGCCGCACATCGGTACACGCGGCGCAGACCACGGGAACCCGCCGTTCCGCCATACATGCGACTGTCACATAACGAACAGCGCAACAACCCAGACAGCAGGTGCCGACGACGATCCGCAACGCCTGTACTCGCGCCACGCGCTGCGCGTGCCTTGGCCAGTGCAAACTGCCCGTCATCAATCAGCGCAGGGTGCGCGTCTTTCGCGACAATTGCCACTTGGTCTCGATTCCAAACCACCGTCCCCGTGTACACAGGGTTGGTGAGGATTTTTTTGATCGCGTTGCTCGACCAGGTCTTTTTTTCCCTGGACGCTACGCCCTCTTCATTCAAGCGCCCGGCAATTTGATAGTATCCAAGATGTTCTTCTATAAATAGAAAAAAAACCTTTCGCACCACGGCGGCCTCGCCTTCGTTCACCACCAGCACCTTGGCGTCCAGCCGGTACCCGTAAGGCGGTCTCGCCAACCACCTGCCGGACTTCGCCGCATGCGCCATGTTGTCAATCACCCGCTCGCGGATGCGTTCGCGCTCAAACTCAGCGACAGCGCCAAGCACCTGCAACGTCAGGCGCCCAGACGGCGTCGCCGTATCAAACGCCTCACTCGTCGATACCAGCGCTACGTGTTGGGTTTCGAGCAGTTCTATCAGGGACAAAAGATCGAGCAGTCGGCGGCTCAGCCGATCCAGCTTGGTCACGAGCAAACGGGCAAACGGTTCGTGTTGCAGATCATCAAGCAAACGAGAGAGCGCGGGACGGTGCAGGTTTTTGCCGGAGTACCCGTCATCGATATACAGGCGCAGGTTCGACTCGCGATCCCACCCCTGCGCGGCGCAGTAAGATGTCAAACGCGACTGTTGCTCGGAGAGGGACACCCCCTCATGCGCCTGTTCGTCTGTGGACACGCGACAATACAGCGCGATATAAGTGATTGTCGTCATGCCAGCATCATATGAAACACGTTGCTAGCATAGACTGAGCGATGAGGAGGCCGTCGGATGCAGGTGACATTTTGCGTGAACAATAACGGAGAATCGCAGGCTTTTTCGCACCTCGACGAACTGCCGCCTACACTGGCGGCGGCGATGCGAGCAAGTCTTGTCAATCTGCGCCAGAATCTGATTGAATTGGCGATCCACTGCACCGTAGCGGCACAACTGGGCGACGACACCGCGGAGTCGGCGACGATTCACTTTGATTAGCGAAGCGGCGCGGAGGCGGATTTGCGAAACGCCCACTCGACGACGCCCGCCGCGATCATGACGAGCGCAGCCACGAGCGCAGCCACCGTCAGGTTAATGGTGTCTTTGAGCCACAGGAACAAGGGGGCGCCGATGGCGAAACCGAGGATGAACGACGCATTAAACAAGGCGTTGACCACGCCCCGGACTGCTTCTGGCGCCTCTTCGCCGATCACCCAGGAAAACACCGTCTCTAGCACCCCCGAACCAAGCCCCCACAACAGCGACACGAACAAAAGCGGCACGAGCGTGCGGGCAAAGGCGAGCCAGGCGGTGCCGACGGCCAAGATGAACATCGCCGCCACTGCGTAGTTGAGCGGGTGGTGTACGCCTGCGCGACGGATCAACCAGGCATTGATCAGCACCCAACTCACGCCAAGCGGCAAGAACAAGACGCCTCCCCAGAACCCGTTCGCGTGCGCGACGAGCGCCAGCGGCAGGAGCGCCGACACGCCAAAGTAGACCATCGCGAACAGGACGTTGGCAACGAGCGTCGCAAACAGCAACTTATGACGCAACACCTCGCCCAGTCCCCGCACGTAATCAGCGAACAAAATTCGGCCACCAGCGCTTTTTTTCTGGGGAATGCGCAGCGCGGCCGCTGCCGCGAAAAAGCCCGCCGCATAGAGCAAAAACACCCCCATCCAGGACAAGCTATCGATCACGCCGCTAAAAAACGGCAGGATGGCTTCCGCCACTGCGATCGCCGTACTGATCCAGGCGAGCGCCTGACGCCTGCGTTCGCCCGCCTCGAACTCGTCACCGATGATGCTGAGTACCGTCGGCATGATGCCAGCGCTGCCCGCGCCCATCAACGCCCGTCCGCCCAGAATCAACCACTGCAAGTGGGTAACCAGCGGAAATAAGCCGCCAATTGAAAACAGTCCCAACCCAACAACCAGAATCCACTTGCGACCCAGGCGGTCGGAGATCACGCCGAGTACCGGAGTCACAACGAGGTATGCGACGGAGTAGACGGAAATCATCAATCCGATGAAGGAAATCGGGACGTGCAAGTGCGCGGCGATGTCTCTTGAAGCCGGAAACAGCACGGAATTGGGGAGCATCGCCACAGTCACGGCAAATACAAGCACGCGCAGCAACCCTTGATCGCGCCGGGGCATACCATTCACCTCGCTAAGATGCAAAGACCGAACGATGGCCACCCTTCGTTCATGATTTTCGTCTCCAATTGTGGCCAAAAATACAGCATTTCTTCACGCAACACGGTAAGGATGTCGCGTTGCCAATCGGTAAGCGCTGGGCTGTGGTGGATAAGGTACAATAACAGATCTTTTTCCCACACCTCGGCGCGACCACTCACCGTGTCGGTTTTTGTCGACGACACTCGATCGTCGAGCGCGAGCAGGTCGTCATAACGCCCCTGACGTTCTTGCGCCACGCTACCGCGCTTTGCGCGATCGGCCGGATTTTGTTGGGGGCGGCGACGCGCCGTCAACGACGGGTCGATGTGTTCTTGCACCGCGAGCGCCGCGTCGAGGAACGACTCCACCACGTCTTTCCCGTACTGCATTTCATATTGATGGAAACGCTCGCCGCTCGCCGCCATGCGGTTGACCACGTCTCTTGGCGTCGGCGCGAACAGGGCGTTGTTTTTGAAAAAATCTGCGTGCGCGAGAACGTGAGCGGCGACCATCAGGTTCTGGACGTACGAATTGCTGTCGAGTAAAAACGCGTAACACGGATCAGCGTTAATCACCAGTTCGTAAATCTTGCTGAGCCCCAGGTCATAATCCATTTTCATCCGATAAAACGCTTTACCAAATCATCCGCCACGTAAAAAACGCAATAATCCGTATAATCCTCGGGCACCTTCCATATACATGACAGCACTAGCGGACGCCTTCGCCGGACGACTCGGTGCGCTTGTTCTCCTCGCGCATGTCGCCGCCGCGCCGCAACGCTTCCAGGCAAATACGGATGATTTCTTGTTTGGCTCGCTCATCAAGCGAAACGTCTCCCACGTCGCATCACCCCACTCGTCGCACCCTATGCAAGCACTATTTGTCCTAGTTCTTTGCGAGGTGAATTCAGGTGCAAACCGCCCTTTATGCCCGCGTGTCTACTGACGAACAGGCGCAACAAGGGTTTTCGATCGACAGTCAAAAAGAGCGCCTTGCGGCTTACTGCCTTTCGCAAGGGTATGCAGGCTATGACTTTTACGTCGACGACGGCTACTCAGGCACCAACCTGAAGCGACCAGCGCTGCAGCGTTTGCTTGACGACATCCGCGTGCGCCGGGTCGACGCCGTCATCGTGTACCGCCTTGATCGCCTTGGCAGGCGGCAAAAAGATGTGCTGCACCTGCTCGAAGACGTGTTCGAGCCGTTTGCGGTCACCTTTAAGAGCGTCACCGAACCGTTTGACACCGGCACGCCATTCGGCAGGGCGATGATCGGGGTACTCGCCGTGTTTGCGCAACTGGAGCGTGACACGATCATCGAGCGCACAACGCTTGGCAGGCGGCAACGGATTCGTTCCGGCCTGTGGCCGGGCGGGCGGGCGCCGTTTGGCTACGAGTGGCGCAAAGATGAACAAGCGCTTTGCCCCATTCCCGAACAGGCGTCGCTCGTTCAGGCAATCTACCAGCGTTTTCTGCGCGGCGAGTCCTTGTCCGCGCTCAGTCGCTGGATCGCGTTGCGCAGCGCGGAGCGCAAGTGGACGCACAGCGCGATTCGCTTGATTTTATCGCGTCCCCTCTATGCGGGTCTGCTCGTTCGGCAGGAGGAAACGGCGCTCCAGGGTCGGCACATGGCCATCATCGACGCGGACACCTGGCGCGCCGCGCAGGCGGAACTGGCGCGGCGCTCAAGCGGCGTTACCGCAACAGGGGGGTATTTGCTCAGCGGCTTACTCCAGTGCGGGGTCTGCGGCAAAAGGGTGATCCACTTCCCTTATCAGGTGCGACGCGGCAACCGCGTGTACCGCTACGAGTACTACGGCTGCCAAACGCAACACAGCCGCCAGGTTCAACAGACCGTTTCTTGTTCACTTGGTTTTCGACGCAAGGAAACCTTAGAGGCACAGATTACCGACGCGCTTTTTACGATCACCTTTACGCCCACCGAAATTGCGCACGTTC
This sequence comes from Bacillota bacterium, assembly GCA_021846165.1. GTDB lineage: Bacteria > Bacillota > Bacilli > Alicyclobacillales > SLC66 > JAJZCL01. Next base: position 20,568 of record JAJZCL010000002.1, read on the forward strand.
TCGCCGCTCTGACAAAGGCGGCGAACACAAGCGACCATGCGGCTCTGCGCCAGCGGCTCGCCGCGAGCCAGTGCAAGGTCACGGTACGACGCGAACGCTGGCTCGCGGCCTACGAGGCGGGCGTCATCAGCACAGAAGAGTTGGCCGCAAAGCTCGCGCCGCTTGACAGCGAGGCGAGCGTCATCGCGCTGCGACGCACCGAACTCGCAGACACTCCTTTGGCAACGGAGGAACTCAATTTTTACCCTGATCTGATCCGTAAGGCCTGGCCTTACCTCACGCACGAAGAGCAAAGGTCGGTGATCCGCCTTGCCATCCGCAACGTGACGCTACGCAAAGACCAACTCACGATCAACTGGAACCTAGCGACCTAAAGCGCGAGCAAGAGTTCCGGGTGTTCGAGGATTTCCTTAAGCCTCCGCAGAAACTGACCCACCGGTTCACCGTCGATGATGCGGTGGTCAAAGCTCAGCGACACCCCCATCCGATATCGTACCGCCACTTCGTCGTCCGCGAGTACGACAGGTTTTTTCGCGATGCTGTGTACTCCGAGGATCGCCACCTCCGGGTAATTGACGATCGGCGTCGCGAACCAGCCGCCGTTCGCCCCTGTGCTGCTGATCGTGAAGGTGCCGCCCGACATCTGTTCCAACGTCAGTTTTCGTTCCCTTGCCAGGCGCGTCAGGTCTTCGATCACGCGAGCGATGGCGAACACGGATATGCGATCTGCGTGATGGACGACAGGCACCACGAGGCCATCTGGCGTGGCGGCGGCAATGCCGATGTGAATGTGCGGCTTGAACACGATTTCCATTTTTTCGCCATCTACAGAAGTGTTAAAAATCGGCAGTTCCCTCAGCACGTGCGACACGGCTTTGATGATAAACGGCAAGTACGTGAGTTTGATCCCCTCCGCCTCCGCAAACGGCAACAACCGCTCGCGCACCTCGACGAGTCTGCTCGCGTCCAGTTCATCCATGCTCGTCGCCTGCGGCGCCGTGTACATGGAGCGAGCCATGTTCTCGTAGATGCGCCGACGCAGCCCGCGAATCGGCTGGCGCGTTTCACCATCCTCCTGCACAGACGCGGACACAGCGCGCGCAGTCGGCGAACTGGTGGGCGTTGACTGCACAAGCGACGCCACGGCCTGTCCGCTTGCCGACGCGCTGCCGCGCGCCCTCACAAACGCCTCCACATCCGCTTTGCTGACGTGCCCGCGCGAGTCGCTCGGCGACACCTGAGCAAGGTCAACGCCAAGCTCCCGCGCCAGCTTGCGCACAGCAGGCGCCGCCAGCACCCTGCGTCCAGAAGTACCTGTGCGCTCTGCAACGGGAGTTTGTATTCGCTCCGCCAACGCAGGTTCCGTCGCTGGCGCGACCTCCTCTCCAGCGCCAGCGGAGGCAAGCGCAATCAGCACCTCTCCCACCTTCAGGATCGCGCCAACCTCACCGCCCAGCCTTAACACCTTTCCCCCAACAGGCGTCGCGATTTCCACCGCCGCCTTGTCCGTTTGCACCTCGACGATCGGTTGATCTTGCGTGATCACATCGCCCTCCGCCACGAACCACTGCAAAATCTCCGCTTCATGCAACCCTTCCCCAATATCGGGAAGGCGAAATTCATACGCCATCGTCACGCCCCCCCTCACCGATACGAAAGCAACTCTTGCATCGCCTTGAAAATACGTTGTTTATTCGGCAGCCAGTCCTCTTCCACCGCAAACGCCGGATACGGCGTATCATACCCAGTCACGCGCAAGATCGGGGCAAGCAGCGACAGCATGCACTTTTCGCTGACAAGCGCCGCCACCTCCGCTCCGACGCCGCCCGACTTGACCGCCTCGTGAACAATCAGAACACGACCTGTTTTTGCAACTGAGCGTACAATCGCTTCTTCATCCATCGGCGCGACCGTGCGCAGGTCGATCACCTCGACCGATCCCCCTTGCTTGTCCCGCCACTCTGCTGCAGCGGCAGTCGCGACAGGCGCCGCAGCGCCCCAGGTAATCAGCGTAAGGTCGTCGCCTTCGGCAACCACCTTCGCCTTGCCAAGTTCTACGGTGTACTCCCCGTCTGGCACCTCTTCCTTGAAGGCGCGGTACAGCCTCATCGGTTCGAGGTACAGCACCGGATCGGGGTCGCGGATCGCCGAGAGCAGCAACCCTTTTGCGTCGTAGGGAGAACTTGGCATCACCACCTTGATGCCCGGGGTGTGAACAAACAACCCTTCCAGGCTGTCCGAGTGCAACTCCGGCGTGCGCACGCCCCCGCCATACGGGGAGCGCACCACCATCGGTAGGTGAATTCGCCCGGCTGTGCGAAAGCGCATGCGCGCCGCTTGCGAGGCCATTTGATCCATGGTCTCGTAGATGAACCCCAAAAACTGCACCTCCGCGACCGGCCTTAACCCGCGCGCCGCCAGTCCCACCGCTGCGCCGACAATCGCCGATTCGGCGAGCGGGGTATCGACGACGCGGCGATTGCCAAACTGCGCCTGCAATCCGTCTGTCACGCGAAACACGCCACCCGCCCGCCCAACGTCCTCGCCAATGATCAGCATGCTCGGATCGCGTTCCATTTCCAGCCGGAGCGCCGAATTGATCGCCTCCACCATGTTCATCAGCGGCATCTCAGCGCCCCCTTTCCAGCGTCGCCCACTGCTCTTGCAAGCGTGGAGTAGGCGTAGCGTACACATAATCAAACGACTCAGCGAGCGTTCCCTTCGGCACGCCCTCCGCTTTCGCGACCACTTGCTCAATCACCTGCGCCGCTTCTTGCCAAAGCGCCTGTTCACGCTCATCGTCCCAGATCTGCAACCCGGTCAAATACCGCCGCAAACGCACAATTGGGTCTTTTTGTTTCCAACTCTCCACCTCGGCCTGACTCCTGTACCGATTGGGATCATCCGAGGTGGTGTGCGGACCGTTGCGATACGTTACCGCCTCGATCAAAGACGGGCCTTTCCCCTCTCTTGCCCGCCTTACCGCCTCCATCGTCACTTGATAAACCGCCAGTACATCGTTGCCATCCACTTGAACTCCCGGTATTCCGTACGCAAGACCTTTCTGCGCAAACGTCGCACTACCTGTTTGATGACTGCGCGGCAAACTGATTGCCCACTGGTTGTTTTGAATGAAGTAAATCGCAGGCAGCTTTAACACCGACGCGAAGTTCAGCGACTCGTGAAAATCTCCCTGTGACGTCGCGCCGTCACCCAGGTAACACAGGCTGACACGCTTGTCTTCCAAATAAGTAGAGGCCCAGGCACTGCCCATTACATGCGTCGCCTGCCCGGCGATGATGATCTGCACGGGAAATGCATGAACACCCTCCGGCAACCTCGCGCCAAACACGTGGCCCATCGTGTACAGCAGACTGTATTCAAGCGGCGCCCCGTGTACCCACAGCGCAGGCGCCTCGCGATAGCTCGGAAACATCCAATCGCTTCGTTCCAGCGCGTAAGCGCTGCCTATCTGCGCCGCCTCCTGACCACTAAACGGAGCATACGTGCCAATCCGTCCCTGTCGTTGCAACCGCATCGCTCGTTCGTCATACGCGCGAGCAATCACCATATAGCGGTACACCTCCAGCAGTTGCCTGTGACCTAGCGACGGCGCCTCGCGCACCAGTTCCCCGGCTTCGTTCAATACCTGCCACTGCGTGACGGTAAGATCTTCAGGATTAATCCACATCGGCAAACGCTCCTTATGTAATCAAGTCAATCGCGCACACGCCTTATTTGATGTTACTCATCTCGACCTCAAACGACAAAAAGCTCCGCCTAACGGCAGGAGCCTTATATCCCCTGGATTGCGCACCAGTGTTGCACACTTGCCCGTTAGCGGCTACGCTTAATTTTGACTTCCGCCCCATGGATCAATCCAGGGGATTCCAACGATCACTCGTTGGTTTTCCTGCTTCTTAGAAACGCGCCTCTCTACGAGCAGGTCTTATCGTCGCCACGCAGGCTCACACACCGCCAGCCCGGCGGCTCCTATGCCTATGTGTTGGCACAAGTACATGATACCAAAACATTCGCCTGACGGCGAGCGCCTTACTGTGTGCCCCATAGGGGGTATAGTGGATCCAGGAAATCAGACAAGCTGAAAGGGGTCATGTAAGCGATCATCGGTTGATGAGAAAACATGACACGGCAGCATTCAAAGCGCAGATAGTTTTGGAACTCTTGAAAGAGGAAAAAACGGTCAGTCAGATTTCGTCGGAGTACGGTATTCATTTTACCATGCTTCACAAATGGAAAAAGGTTGCCACAGACAGAACGCGTGCAAATGATTGATTGGGAACCACCTTTAGATGTTGAACAACCATTGTCGTCAATTTAAGCAAACATAAAAATCCATTTTGTATCGAACAAAAAAATATGATGTTTTCAATGAAGTCTTACTTGATGCAAGGATCACGAAGTTGTCCTGTGGGGAAAAGGAACTCGCTTCGCAGCATAGTTTACGTTTGCAGGAGATGGGCATTTCAAATGATCTGATTATTTTTGACCGAGGGTATGCGTCAGCGCAACGGATTGCACAGCTTTTTGAGTCTGGTGTTCATTTTCTGATGCGCGTCAGACGTAAATTCAACAAGGAAATCGATGCCTTGACCTCATCAGATGCTTTTGTTGACCTCACCCATGAGCAAAAGGTCTATCGCATGAGGGTGGTTACATTCCCTTTACCATCGGGCGAAGTGGAAACACTGATCACTGATTTACCACAGGATACCTTCGAAACCATCGATTTTCAGGCTTTGTATTTCAGGACTTTTACGCAAGTATGTGGCAAGTTGAAGCATCACCTCGTTCTTGCGGTGTTGGAACCGGATCCTAATAAGAGAGAACGCGCATTGAAAAAGGTGCTTGCTGTCATCGCTAAAAATCGAACCCCCATACGACCAGGCAGAAAATTTGAACGCAAAACCCCTGGGAAGAAACGGTTTTATATGAACATGAAATCGGCATTGTCAATGATTTGATGTTTAAATTGACGACATTGGATCAAAAATAGGTTCTTACTCACCGACGAAGATAAATGCTATGGATAGGTGTAGGCATGGCTGTTTCTACTTCATGTCTCTGTGATTCTTGGAATGCGCAGAGGCAACCGTCCGACCGAATTCGGTTTTTTCACTAGTCGTCGATTCCTCTTACCGAATGACCAGTGCGAAAAACGCGTCGGCATTCCCTGGTACGCCCCCAAAGTGTAAAGAATTTCTGCAGGCACCAGTTCGAACCGCATCGAAAAAAAATCCAGTCCCAAAGACCGAGCAATGATGCCCACTTGTTCCAGCGCTGTTGCAAATTTGGCGCGTTCCTCACGATTCACTTCGCCCCCCCACCTCCACTTGGGAATGATTCCTGAAAAGCGCAGAGAGCGCCAGATACACATCGCTTTTTTCGCGAATGATGGCTTTGCGAAACCGTGGATTTTGCATGTGTCGGTACGCACTCATCAGTGTGGATGCGCGGTTATATTGATATCACTGTGCATGATGTACACGATCCAAATGACAACTTCGTTGGTGTCGGGAGGCATGGGTTACAAACTCCGTTGAACACCGTCATACTGGCAGAAATCACTTTGATGATTCAATTTTTTGCGGATCGTACCGCCCAGCATGCTTGATGACGCGATCTCCGATCGCAATACTGATGGTATCTGGGCAACTTACCAAGTAAACTTCGCGTCACCAAGACACCGACAAATCCCTTGTCGGTACACGATAATACTCCAGCGCTTCCGCGACAAGAGATTGCGTACCCGCAACGACCACCAGTCCATTCGCACCCGCCGCCCGCTTTGCAGCGGTAAGCGCGTCCTCAAGCCGCTCCGAACGCCCAGTCGGAACGGATCGACTCGCTTCCTCCCCAAGACGCAGCAGATCGAACGTAAGGTGTGGGTTCTGCGCCTTAGTCACCCACACCGCATCGACAACAGGCGCCAGAACCGCAATGACACCGCTGCCGTCTTTGTCGACAGGCACCCCTACCACCAGCACCTTAGGAACAGCGTCGATCTGTTCGATCACCTCTCGCAAGTGCATGGCGTTATCGCGGTTGATTGCGCCGTCGATCAACACCTGCGGACGGCGCATCAGTCGCTGCGTTCGCCCTGGCCAGTACAGGTTCGCAAAAGCGCCCTGCAAACTGGATTCCGGCAACGCCCCCCCAAGCCAGTTTTCTACAGTCGCAATAGCGACACCCGCGTTTTCCGCTTGATTCCTGCCGAGTAGGGACAACCTGACGCCAGCGTAACGAGCACGACGGGTGATCAAATCAAACACCGTTTTGTCAGACTCCGCCCGCACTCTTTCAAGGTGAAAATCCCGCCCCAGTGCCAGTAGGCGCACGCCTTGGTCGTGCGCCTCTGCCGCGATCACAGCAAGTGCCTCTTTGGCTTGATCAGCCGCAATCACGGCTTTGAGTCCCTGATCAATCACGCCCGCCTTGTTCCACGCGATGTCCGTCAGTTCTGGCCCCAGCAAGTCCCGATGCTCCAGTTGGACGGGCGTTATCGCTGCGATTTCCCCCAAAAGCTGGTTTACATCATCAAAACGAGCGCCGCGACCAAGCTCGAACACGTTCACATCCGTTTTTTGCGCAGCAAAATACAGCGCAGCCACGCAAGCCACAATGCCCACCGGCCCGAAGTACTCACCCGGCGCCATCCGGTTGCGCATGTCCTCCATCAATGGATATAGCGTTTCCTGCCATTTTATCCACTCATCTTCCGCAATTGCCTTGCCATTCATGCGAATGCGTTCTGTGAAATCGATCAAATGAGGGCTTGTAAACAGCCCCACCTTTAGTCCCTGTGACTCTAACAAAGCGGCGATCAACCTTGCTGTAGAACCTTTGCCCTTGCTGCCCGTCACTTTGATGGTGCGAAGGCGCTTGTCAGGAGACCCTACGGCATCCAAAAGTTGGCGTGTGAGGTGTGGTGTGCGCGTGTCTTTATCATATTGCCCCCGACGATGCGGTTGGGCGAGGTGATAACTTTCAAACAAGTAGCCAATTGCGTCATGAAACGATGCAAACAAAGGTTTCGCGCCCCTCTACGAATGCTTGACCGGCTTTGTGGAAGCAGTTGCGGATGTCGCGGTCTTGATCGACACTTGTGGCGTCTTAGGCGTCGGTGCCAGCGTGCTGCTGTACTCGGCGAAATACGCGTCGATCACCTCCTGCCCGAGCGGCGCCGCCGCCGTAAAGCCTTCGCCTGCAACGTCGGGAATCACAACGGCAATCGCGATTTTCGGTTTGTTATAGGGCGCGTATCCGACAAACACAGAGTTGTTGAGTCCGGGCGTGCCGGATTCGGCGGTGCCGGTTTTTCCCGCCACATTGATCGGGTCGTTGCCAAAATAATAAGTGGCGGTGCCTAGCGACCCGTGTGTCGCCAGTTCCAGCCCTTGCTGAATGATTTTCAAGTATTGCTGACTGACAGGAACTTTATCCATAAGATGCGGTTGTATCACTTTGATGACTTTGCCTTTCGGGTTGGTGATCTCATGCACCACTTGCGGTTGATATCGATACCCACCATTGGCAATCGCGGCGATATAAGTACAAAGACCGATGGTAGAGTACGCCTCCTCCTGGCCGATCGCCGCCGCTGGCAGGTCATAAAGAGTCGGCGGGTTCGCGTACGTGACATAACCCGGCACCTCGCCTGGCAAATCCACGCCAGTAAGCGTGGTGAGACCGAATTTTTTCCCCATGTCATTCAACTGGTTAAGCGCCCGCACACGACCGCCGTACAACCAGGCATTGATGTTGGCTGGGGGATTACTTGTATTAAAGTGACCCAAATTAAGGCCAACTTGGTAAAAATACGTGTCGTCTGAAACCTCGATCGCCTCTTTTAATCCGACCCAGCCGAAACCGCCAAGATTCCAGTTGTGCATATAGTAGGTGCCGATTTGCAGACCGCCCCGGTCATCCACCAACAAGTTAGGCGTCATTTCATGGTGGCTTAATGCCGTCAGTGCTGTCAGCATCTTCTCTGTCGAGCCTGGCATATAAAGGCCGGAAATGGCTCGATTAAACCCTGCGTCATTGTTCAAATACTGCTGATAGTGCTGATTCGAAATACCGCCAATCCACCAGTTGGGGTTGTACGTCGGATAGCTCGCCATCGTCAGCACGGCACCGGTGTGTACATTCATCACTACCACCGTTCCCGAGCTTACAGCAGGCATGCCAGAATTGCGTAAAAATTGGATCCGCGCGATCAAATCCTGCGCTGCAATTTTTTCCAGCGGCCCGTTAATGTTGAGGACGAGGTTATCGCCCGCTTTGGCAGGAATTCCAACGATGCCTTGATTTAAAGGAATGCCTGCTGGCGAAACTGGAATTTTCTCCTCGCCGTATGAGCCTTTAAGCACATTCTCGTAGGATTGCTCAAGTCCTGACAACCCCACCTGCGCATCCTTAGGGTAACCTGTACTTTGGTATTGGCTCCACTCGTTGGCTGGAATGGGGCCAATGAACCCCAACTCGTGCGCAGCCAATTCCCCCTGCGGATAGACCCTCTGCGGTACTGTCATCATCAACACGCCCGGCAAGTCGTCGCGATGCTCAGCAACAAATGCCATTTGCTCCTGTGTCGCTTTCGCCGCCAGCGTCACCGTCGGTTGCAAAGGGTTCTGGTTGATCATGAGGTTCTCAAGTTTGGCTGAGCTTAGACCCAAAACGGGCGCCAATTCTTTCGCCACATTCGCTGCCGAGAGCGTGTCATTGGGATAACGAATATACAATATTTGGTATACAGGAATATCCGCCGCGAGTACATCGCCCGCGCTATCGTATATCCACCCGCGCGACCCAGGAATCGGCAGAGAACTGTAGTTTTGCGTCGCAACATCCGTTTGGAACTGCTGCGCTTCAGTGATCTGCAAATATCCCAACCGCACAATCAGCGTTGACGTCGCGAGTACCGCCGCAAAAAAAAGCTGTTGTACGCGCTTGGACGTTTTTAGCTGTAGCTTTTTTCGTTGATTATTGTCCGTCACGATTTACACCACGTTTAGTTTTCTATCGAACCCCATTGTACCGAAAGCAGGCCGTATATTCCTGATGATAATCTGAATACACTGTTCAATGATCATATCCACACAATGTTCATAAACGAGCATGCGAAAACATTGACAAGCTTACCCTTTGTGATAAAATTTGCCTTGACGTTTGGTACGAACCATGCGGAGAACTCATACTTACGCGGCGGGCTCCTTGCTGATCAAGGCGTTCGTCGCGTTTCCATTTTGTGGCGCACAAAAATGAGCTGCCGTGACATTCATCGGCAGCTCTACTGTAGCTATTTTCGCTAAAACGTCAACCCACCATCGACGCTCAATATGGCGCCGTTGACAAAGCTGGCCTCGTCGGACGCAAGGAACAGGTACGCATTTGCAATATCCTCAGGCTGCCCGATGCGACGCAGTGGCGTCTTCTCCGTCATCATTGTCAGGATTTTTTCCGGCATTTTGTTCGTCATCGGCGTCATCACAAACCCAGGCGCCACCGCATTGACACGAATACCCTTCGGACCAAGCTCTTTCGCCCAAGTCTTGGTCATCCCCACCACACCAGCTTTAGTCGCCGCATAGTTGGTCTGACCGATGTTCCCGAATAACGCCACCACGGAAGCGGCATTGAGAATGACGCCGCTTTTCTGCTCCATCATCACTTTGGCAGCCGTCTGTGTGCAATAGAACACGCCTGTCATGTTGACGGATAGCACTTGATCCCACTTGGCGGGATCCATCTTCACCAAAAAACCGTCTCTTGTGATGCCCGCATTATTAATCAAAATATCGAGTTTAGAGTTCTTTTCAATAACGGTATCAATCATCTGTTGCACTTCATCTAAATTACTGATGTTGGCTTTGACAAACTCTACCTTAATGCCTTCTTGACTAAGTTCTTGGACGACCTCGTTCCCAATGCCTTCATCAATATCAGCAATTATTACCTTGGCGCCATTTTGCGCGAACAACTTTGCCGTCGCTTTGCCAATACCGCCAGCACCGCCAGTGATTAACGCGGACTTTCCCTGCAATCTCATGACGCTACACACCTTTACCGGCGCGTGACCAATCTCTTAGGTCATCGTTCATCAGTCGAAAAAACACGCGCTGTTGATTTTTTAAAGACTCTGTCATGTTGTCGTGCATACTCCAAAAATAACTGGTGTACTCATCACTTGACTTTTCTGCTTCGTCACTGCGATCGATCCAAGTGCGGTCGATTTTGTCAAATTGACCGAGAAAAAAATGCACTGGAGTCAAGGCGATTTCCTGGTATTTTTCTGCCACTTTCTTCAGTGATTCATTCCCGCCAAAAATCATCTCATTGCCTTTTTGCACCGCTTCATGGTACACCTGCTCTGTCTGCTGACGACGATCCTGCACCCATTTGCGTGCATCGCCGTACGTTTTGCGCCACAAATCGTTGTTCACATTTGACTTGCGAGCATAAGCCACGAGGGCTTCATAAGGACTCCATAGCATATCCACGAAAGCGTCGCTCACCGTTTGCGACTTTTCAACCGTCTTCACTTCGCTCATCATTCCGCCTCCTCTAAGTTTGCTACTTCTCATCCCCTTCATTATTAAAAGGGAAAAGATAGAAATCAAACATTTTTGAGTACATTTCAAAAAACTGCTTCAAAATGTCCTGATACTTTTGCAGCTGGTCAGCATACGTCTGCAAGTACTGCTCCCCCACCTCGGTGAGCGAATAGAGACGCTTTGCCGGTCCGCTGGATGATGTGTCCCACTCGGAACAAACATAACTTTCCTTTTCGAGTTGACGCATCATCCGGTAAAAATTCCCTTGGTCAATCGTTCCGAACCCGATGGCGCCGAGTTGATGCATTAACTCGTAGCCGTGAACAGGAACGTTGCGCAAAAGGAGTAAAATATACGGAACCAGCAATTCCTTCCCTGCTCCACCTACACCTACTTGGGGTTTCTCTTGTGCCATCCCCATCACCCTCTGACTCATACATGTAGTTTACACTTATATGCTTGATTTGTACACCCTTTTTTGAAAAAAATTTTTGTGTTCCCCACGCAAAAAGACCGCCCGCCAATCCATGATGATTGGCGGGCGGTCTCAATCCCTGTATCCTGCAAATCAGTCGTGCTTGGCGAGCCAATCCGCAGTTTCTTGATACACTCGTTTTCTTGCAACGCCGCCAAAGACAAGGCTGACGTGTCCCACTGGGTAGTTGTGTTCTTCCTTGTCCTCGCTGCTGATGTAATCAAACAGCGCCCGCGTCTGATCAACTGGCACAATGTGATCGTGTTCCGCTGTCAGGATCAACACAGGGCACTCGATTTTCGCAAGATCTACCGCTTGATCCCTGAGCATAATCTCGCCATTAATTAACTTGTTGTGCTGATAAAAGTTGTGAATCCATTCCTTGTATGTCTGTCCCGGAAAATCCGTGCCGTCATTCGCCCATTTGTTGAGTAAGCGCCAATTGTGTACAAAGTGATCGTCATCCACTTTTTCTAATAGGCGCACCCACGGGTTGACAAAGTTTACCATCGGCTTCAGCATCTTGTTGCCGAAGTCAATCAAATACGAAGGAACGTTGCCGAATGTATCGACTAGTTTATCCACATCAAAATAGCTTTCGCTAAGCCAATTGTTGTACAGTTTCGCATGACGGAAATCAATCGGCGCCGCAAGAACCACCAGGTTCTTGATTCGTTCTTGGAACAAAGCGGTCGTCATGGTACCGATCGTGCCACCCATACAGTAGGAGAACATATTGATTTGATCCTGGCCGCTGTGCGCACGCACCTTATCGATGGCTTTCTTCAAGTAATCAAGAATGTATTCCGCAAAACCGTTACGGCGATCCTCAATGCCTGCCTCGCCCCAGTCGATCATATAGACATCGTATCCTTGCTTAACCAAGGCTTCGACAAACGAGTTGCCTGGTTCCACGTCGAGGATGTAAGGCTTGTTAATCATCGCGTAGACCATCAACACTGGCGTCTTCTTCGTCACCTTGTAGCCAGGAATGCTGAAGTGATACAACATCGTCTTGTTCTTATGCCAGATCACCCGTTTTGGTGTGAGCCCCACATCCGGTTCCGCTTTATTCATGACGCTCATTAATTTGCTGTAACGATTATTCCACAAGGGAACCGACAGGTTCTCCTGCTCGGTGTTCAAGCCACCCTCCACCGCTTGGCTCCAGGTTTCGAGCCAATCTGAGTATAAAGACATTATCTTCCCTCCGTAGTAAAAAGCCCTGTGATCAGCCTGTGCGCAAACGCCCGTCTTACATGTACATACCGCCGTTGACACTCAGTGTTTCGCCGGTGATATAATCCCCGTCGACGGCAAGGAAACGCACGGCTTTGGCAACTTCGTCCGCCTTGCCGAAACGCCCCATCGGAATTTTAGAAATGACCTTCTCTTGCACTTTTTCCGAAACCACCGCCACCATATCGGTGAAGATGTAGCCGGGCGCTACGCAATTGACCGTTACGTTGTAGCGAGCGGTTTCGAGCGCAAGCGACTTCGTAAACCCGACCATCCCTGCTTTAGTCGCTGCGTAATTGGCCTGCCCAAAGCCGCCCGCCTGCCCGATAATGGATGCAATGTTAATGATTCTTCCGTAATTCTGTTCGATCATTTTAGGCAAAAAAAGCTTAGTGAGGTGAAAGACACTGCTCAGATTGGTCGCGATGACGTCGTTCCAATCCTGTTCCGTCATTTTTACAAACCTCGAATCCCGGGTGATGCCTGCATTATTGACGAGAATGTCTAATTTGCCGTAGGCATTCAACACCTCGTCATAAAGGCGGCGCACATCCTCGGGATTGCTGACATCACTCTTGATTGCCATGACGTTGGTATGAAAGGCTTGGATATCGCGCACGACTTCATTGGCGCGCTCCTCATTCGAAACGTAATTGATGACAACCGTCGCCCCATGCCTTGCCAACTCTTTGGCAATTTCCGCACCAATTCCACGCGAACCACCCGTAACGAGCGCGACTTGACCGCTCAGCGCCTTGCCGTGGTTCTGGCTATCTTCTGTGAGTGTCATCTGAACTCACCCCCATGATAATATGCGAGGACTACACTGACTCAGAGTCTGCTTGATTCCCGTCCGACTCCTCGTTCTCCGCGTTCTCCGTTTGCGAACGACGGCGTGTTCTTGTCGTTCCCTCTCTGGTTGCTTTCTTAGCCAGTTCATTCATCGTTTCTTTGCTGAACGTATCGATGCGTTCGGCGATGCCCGCCAGTTGCTTCTCAAGCGACGTGAAGCGGTCATCTAGGTGTTCTTCGAGTTCATCTACCTTATTCTCCAAAGCAACGATCATTTCCCCCAAGCGGGCAAAATCCTTGAGTGTCGGAAGTGTGTATGTATGCATCATCTGCTCAAAGGCCTTGACAAACTGTTGCTCCATTTGCAAGGTGGTCGACAAAAACTGCCCGGAGAATTCCGCATACTCCTCGCTTTCCAGCCATTTTTGCATAGCCGACGAAACCTTAGGCTCCATCTCATTATAGATTGATTTCCAAACAGAAAACGGATCTAGAGAATTAGTTTGCACTGTTGCTGTTTTCTCCTTTCGGCTGAAGAATGTTTAAGATACTTTCGAACTGGTCGCGGATGGCATTCTGGGCTTCAAGTTGCTGCGTCCGCAATTTTTCGAGTTGAGCAATATACTGCTCGGTTCCTTGTTGAGTCAACTGTGACGTTAACTGTTGCGCTTCTTTTTGCGCCCAGCTCAACAAGTCCACAGAGTTGGTCACTGATTCTTTGGCCAAATCGAACAACTTGGTGATGTTCCTCTGCGTTTGCTCAATAAAGTAATCTGTCACTTTTTCCAAACCCAATCCCTCCAAAATGTTTTTGATCGCGATCACGCTGACCGCCGTAAACCACAAAAAAACGATATGCGACAGTTCCCTCTTATAGTATATTACGAATTTTATGAACAAGCAAAGGAAAGCGAACACAGCGATGTGCGCTACATAATTTGCCAACAAGGCGTGTCATTGCAGGTTTTGTTTCGCCTCATCGATCTTCAACCATCACCGTCATTTTTTTCGTCGCTTCGACAATTCTGTGAACAATGGGATTTCCCCGCTCCCATTCGCGCCGCAACCACGCCTGCCGCTGTTTTGCAGTCATCGCCAGAACACCCTCCGGCGAATGCGCGACGATCCGCGTCATCCCCAACATGAACTCACGTGTGATCAAAGCAGCCACCTCCCAGTCCACGCTATGCAATGACCGCTTGACCACTTGCACCAAGTCGTCTGTTAAAAACCCATAGTCTGGTGCCGTTGATCATACACATGAACGACAGAAACGATGTGAGAGGAGGCTTTCGCATGCACTACCCGACCGACCTTCACGATGTGGCCATTTACCTGAGAAAAAGCCGCCAGGACGCAGAAGCGGAAGCGCGCGGCGAAGGGGAAACCCTCTCCAAGCACAAACGCGCGCTCATGCAGGTCGCAAATCAATACGGCTATGCGATCAGCGCCGTCTACGAAGAAATCGTTTCCGGAGAACGAATTCTTGAGCGACCACAAATGCAGGCGCTTTTAAATGCCGTGCGAGAAATGCGCTATACAGCGGTTCTTTGCATGGATATCGATCGACTTGGCCGCGGCAACATGATCGACCAAGGGCTGATCCAGGACGTGTTCAAGAGTTCGGGAACCCTCATCATCACCCCCAGAAAGGTGTATGATCTGCGCGACGAATTGGATGAGGAATGGTCCGAGTTCGAAGCTTTTTTAGCGCGACGGGAATTGAAGGTGATCAACCGCAGACTGCAACGCGGTCGACGCCAAAGTGCCGGCGAAGGCAAGTCCATTAGTGCCAGGCCGCCATATGGATACATGCGGGGGGCAGACTTAAAGCTGTCTCCCCACCCCGAAACCGCCCCGATTGTTCAGTTGATTTTTCGACTGGCTGCCGAAGGGAACGGCACAGGCGCGATAGCCAATTACCTGTCCGACCACGGCATTCAATCCCCCACCGGCATGGACACGTGGTTGCGGTCTACCGTACGTTTTATCCTTCACAACCCCGTGTATCGCGGCCATATCGTGTGGGGACGACTGCGCTACCGCAAAACGCCAGGCATTCCAGGTTACCGAAAAGAACGCGCCGAACCTGACGAATGGATTCGCCATCCATACGCCCACGAACCCCTTGTGGATGACGCCGCCTACGCGCTTTACCTTTCACACAAGAAGACCAACACCCGTTCGTCAACCGACAAAGTACTCGTCAACCCACTCGCCACTTTGATTTACTGCGACCACTGCCGCCGCGCCATGCGTTTCCAGAAAACGTACAACCGCCGCCACAACCGCCTTGTTTGCACCACCCGCCGCTGCCCCACCCGCAGCGCCAGCTTTGCATGCGTAGAGCAAAAGATCCTTGAATCGCTAGACCTTTTTCTCAGCGACCTAACCATCGAACCGGAGATGAGGAATTCCCGCGATCATAACGATGACGCACTACAGATCATCGAGAAGCAAATCGGCAAATTTAACGAAAAAGTCAATGACATGGCAGACCAACGAGGGCGACTTCACGACCTTTTGGAGCAGGGGGTGTACGACGCAAGTCAGTTCCGGGAAAGGTATCAGGTACTCGTGAACCGAACTGAGGCGCTGCAAAAACAGCTCGCTGCGGCGCTGGCCGAGCGGGATCATTTCACGAAAACCGCACCCTGCCGCCAAAACGAGGCCCCCGTCAAGGTGATCGACGCCTACGCTGCAGCGCCGACGGCGAGAGCCAAAAACGACCTGCTCAAATCCATCATCGAGCGCGTCAGCTACCGCAGGGCGCCAGATTGGCGCAAGCCTGATCAATTCGAGCTTGAGATCTTTCTGCACATTTAGCGCGTGACCGGTGACACGATGCGCAGCTCTACTGATTGATCTCCCCGTACCCGAACAGGTTGCACTCCGTCATCAGCGCTTCCACCAGTTGCACGCAGCGCTCGTTGTCAGACGTCAGGTTGTCGCCGTCAGAAAAGTGGATCGGGTAAATGTTGTATTCCGCGGGGGGGTACTCGCTGTGTACCAGATCGAGCGCCAACTGGTACGCCGAAGAACAGATGGTGCCCCCGCTCTCGCCTTTCGTGAAAAACTCCTCCTCACTCACTCGCTTAGCCTCGGTGTGGTGCGCGATGAACTCCATCTTTACTGACTGGTACTTACGGCGCAAAAACCGCGCCATCCAAAAGAAAAACGTACGCGCGATGTACTTCTCAAACGTCCCCATCGATCTGCGGAAACGCAAATGAATAAACCACACGCAGCCCGCGCCCGTCCGCCACGATCTTCTCGACCAGTCGTTGCAACAGGCGGCGCCGCCACCGCTCCCACCGTTTTGCACTCGCAAACACCTGTGCCGCCTCTTCGTCCCACAGCGCCGCAAGCAAAGTCACCCCGGCCTCATCGCCACACGCCGTACCCCCGACCTCAACGTGCTTGCGCAGGCGATCGATCACCAGTCGTTCGACCGTATCCGCAGGCAAACTCGGTTGAGAACACGCCGCCCGCCCTCGTTCGTGGTACGTCCGACAAATGTAGTACCGGTACTCGCGACCGCCCTGCCTGCGCTTCTGGCAGGTCATTGACCGCCCGCAGCGACCACAGCGCAGCACACCTGTGAGCAAGTGATACGCACGCGGCCCTGCAGGTTGACGCAATCGACGCCGCGTGCGCTGTTCCGTCGCCGCAGCAAAGTCGGCGTTGCTCACCAGTGCCGGATGAGCGTCCTCCACCACCACCCAGGCGGTGCGCGGATTCGCGGTGCGCACCTCTTTTTTCTTGCCGGGAACGTCGCTGTCGTAATCCCGCACGCTTTTGTCCTGACGCCGATTGTACAAAAGAGTGCCCGTATACACCTCGTTTTTCAGAATGCGTGCCACACCGCTCGCGTACCACGCGCCCCCCGCTTTGGTGGGTATCCGCTCACGATTTAGGCGATCGGCAATTTTACCAGGCCCCACGCCCTCTTTGACGTACCAGGCAAACACCTTTTGCACAACGCCTGCCCATGCCTCGTCCACCTCCAGTCGCCCCGACGCCCCGACGCGATACCCGAGCGGCGGCGTACCGCCTGTAAACCGCCCCGATTTCGCCTTTTCCTTATTGCCAAGACGCACCCGGATGCTGATCTTCTCAGCCTCATACTCGGCAATAGCCGCATGCATCGTAAAAAGAAAGTTCGAGTTTTCCACATCCGAGTCGTAGTTTTCCTCATACGAAACCACGCGCAGCCCCTTGCTTTGCAGGCGTTCCAACACGTCCAGCGCTTCGTGCGTGTTGCGGGCAAGGCGCGAGATGCCCTTGAACAGCACCACCCCGAACTTCCCCCGTTCCGCGTCAAAAAGCAATCGTCGCATCGCAGGGCGCGACCAGATCGAGTACTTTGTCGCCGACACCCCCTCATCCTCATAGACGCAGTCGTCGCGAACGCGCCAGTCCTCTCCTCGCGTGTCCGCGAGTTCACGCAGCAGCGAAACCTGATGATCGACCGACTCGCCCTGTTTGTCCGTGGAAACGCGCGCATAGATGGCACAGTCCAACCCGTTCCCCCCTTGCAAACAGGCGCCTTCTGCGAGAAGGCGCCTGTCGATATGAACGAATTATATAGGCGGAAGCGGCGATTCGCGCAGCGCTTGTTCGAGTAGCGGCCACATCGCCTCGCAACCGAATTCTTCCACCAACTCGTAAGCATTCGCTTGCTTTTGCGCGACTCCCTCCCCTGCTGATTGGCCTTGATCGTCAGACGGTTTCTGCTTCAAAACGCGGCTCATCTTACACACCCCGCGTGGGAGGCCATTTGGCGGAACTGCCCTCCTTTGTGCAGATGGTTTCGCCTCCTTGCCATGAAGATATGATGAAGAGGAGTTGACCCATTCTACCCGCCGTTAAAAAATCAGAGCGACCGTGACCATCAGGCCAAAGCCAATCACAAGCAGCGACGTTCCCCACACCGTATACTTGTACCAACCGCGCATCCGCCACTCTTGCGGCAGCGCCTTCATTTCCAGCGCCAGTAACATCCCCAGCACAATCGGCAGCAGCATCGCGTTCATGACTTCCACATCCACCGACAACCGCACCAGATTGATCGAGGCAATCACAAGCACGGCACCCAAAACATGCGTCAGTATGTAGATAAAGTAAAATAACTTCGCGTCCTTCACCTTGTCGTTGAGGCTGTGCTTCACCCCAAACGCCTCGCCGATGCCCCACGACCCGGCCAGTGAAACGACTATCGACGCGATAAAGCTGGCGCCGAGCATGCCCATGCCGAACACGAAATTAGCGCCGATCGAACCAAGAAACGGAATCAAGCCTGTCGCAATCTGCTGAATCGTGTCTAGGGGACGGTGCGGATCGACGCGCCCGATCGTCGCGGCAGTGGTGACGATCACCGCGATCATGATCACCTGCGTGAGAATCGATCCCCCCATCGTGTCGAGGCGAGAACTCTTCAGGTGCTTGACCTGCACCCCTTTTTCAACGACCGCGCCCTGTTGGTAGAAAATCATCCATGGCATGATCACCGCCCCGACATTAGCCGCGAGCATGTACATGTACTGCGGGTGATGAAGCGGGATGTTCACGAGGCCGCTCCCGACAGCCCCCCATTCCGGTCTGGCGATGATGGCTGCCGGGATAAAAAACAGTTCAAACAAACCCACCGCGATCCCTATGCGCTCGACACGCTGGTAACTTCCGGTGATGCCAATCGTGACCAACAAAACGGTACTCACCGACACCGTCAGCCAGGTGGGTAAGCCAAAGAGCGCCCCGACCCCGGCAATCCCGCTAAACTCCGTCACAAGCGCCCCGACAGAAGCCAAAAAAAGCGTCGCCACCGAAAGCGTTGCCCATCCGCGGCCAAAGCGTTCACGAATCAGTTCCCCGTGCCCTTTCCCGGTCACCGCGCCGAGCCGCACCGTCATTTCCTGTATGAGAAAGAGGATCGGGATGAGGATGAGTTGCGGCAAGATCATACGGTATCCCCACACGGCGCCCGACTGCGCCGCCGTGATCACGCTGCCCGCGTCAGTGTCCGCCAGCATGACCATCACACCAGGACCGACCAGTGCCATCCCGAGCATGAACTTGCCCAAAAGCGAGGCTTGCCTTCCTTCCGTCGGATTTTCCAAACGCTTAAACTGAGCCATTCTCAAAGCCTTTCCGATCTCGTTTATGTTTTAATAAGAACAAATTTAAGTATGGAAGTCAAACTCAAAATGTTCCCCTGATGGTTCGTTTGTGTCTTTGCGGGGATCCGGACGTATCCATCATCGCGATGACCACCGCTTGCGAGTGCGGTTGCTCCATATCCTGCCATGTTTTGTAGCGCAGATCCTCGGTACGGATGGGGCTGGTTTTGCCTTTGCCGGAAAGCGCGTTGCGCTTCATCGCTTCCAACAAAGTGCGCTTCTTCTCAATGTTGCCCTGCAGCCCCGTCTTGCGGACATCCCTGAATTCGACATCCGGCGAAGTCACGTTGTCGGGCTTTTTTTCTTCCAAATTCGGAAACTCCCAATCGGCAAACAGCACCTCCGCGATCTCGTCAATCGACACGCCGACCTCGTAATAATCAAGGCCGGGGCGATCCCCGGCACCACCCGCAGCGTTCCCGTGCGCGTCACTGTCGCGGCCAAGTACGTCTCCTGCCTTCGATCCGCCCTGTCCCTGACCCGCGTGTTGGCCTTTGTCGAAATTAAATCGAAAATGATACTCTTCAAGGGAGCGAATCGGAATTTTGACGATGTTGTGCCCGTCCGTCATGATCAGTCCCTCTTCGCTGATCAAATCGGGCAGGTTTTGCCGAATGGCCTCCTTCACTTTTTCGTGGTGCCGCGCTTGATCTTGCTGCCCCTTACGGTGCAGCGACCAATCGTCCTGACTGAGTGTGAAACGAGGCGTTGTCATGGCGTTTCCCTCCTTCAGCGGTTCAGCAGACTGCCCGTGTACTGCAAAAGTTCATTCGCGCACACCGCGCAGTACCCGTGATCGTCAATCAAACGCTTGCTTACTTCGTTCAGTTTTTTGAGCTGGTTCTGATCGGGCGTCTTGGAGGACGTGGTGATCTTCACAACATCCTTCAGGTCGGCAAACAGCTTCTTCTCGATCGCTTCTTTCAACCGCTCGTGTGACTGGTAATCAAAGCGCTTGCCACGCCTTGCGTAAGTGGAAATGCGAATGAGGATCTCCTCGCGAAACGGGCGCTTGGCGTTTTCGGAGATGCCAATCTGTTCTTCGATCGAACGCATCAGCCGCTCGTCAGGATCAATCTCGTCTCCCGTTACTGGATCTTTGAGTTTATTCCAGTTTCCCGTACCGGTTCACGCGGTAAACAAACGCCAGTACCTCCGCCACCGCCTCGTACCACTCACGCGGGATCACCTGTTCCACTTCGAGCTTCATGAGCGCGTTT
>JAJZCL010000092.1 GCA_021846165.1 Bacillota bacterium
TTGACGACAACCCGGAAGTGTCGATTCGGGCGGTGGATTACACCAATAGCACATCGGTGATTCGCAGAAACCCGCGAATGATTTCCGTCAATTCTGCCATCGAAGTGGATCTTACCGGTCAGGTGGTCGCGGAGTCGATCGGCACACAGATCGTGTCTGGCGTCGGTGGGCAAATGGACTTCGTACGCGGTGCCAGTCTGGCACCGGAGGGCAAGTCGATCATCGCTCTTCCGTCGCGAACTGCGTCGGGCATCTCCCGCGTCGTTCCAGCAGTACACGCTGGCGCCGGAGTGACCACGACGCGCAACCACGTGCAGTATGTGATCACGGAGTACGGGATCGCAGAACTGCATGGACGCACGCTGGAAGAACGGGCGCGCCAGATGATTCAGGTAGCTCATCCGGAGGATCGCGAATCCTTGACCCAGGAAGCAAAAAAACTGTTTCCGGCGTTTTGAATCGAGTTTCACAAATTTGTTGAAAAAGGCGTGAGGTTCTTGTCGTCATTCAGGCAACAAGCGATCACGGACGGATGGTTTGGGAAACCACTCATTCGCCGCTTGCGCGTGATGCAAGCGGTGTCGCTGTTGGCGCTGGTAGCCTGTGTGTGTGTCGCGCTCTGGCCTGCGCACGCTATTCATCAGGAAATCGACCAATTAGGCAAAATTAATGCTGCATTGCATCAATTACAAGGGGCGCTTGATGAGCAGGAAACTGGTTTGCAAGCGTACGAGTTAACGGGTGTTGCCGGTGTGCTTACGCCATTTCACACCGGAACGCGCCAGTTCAATGCTGCGCTCCAACAATTGGATGCTTTGAAAATTCCGGTTTTGTTGCAAACCGATCTGAGCAGTGCTTTGCAAACGGCGAAAAACTGGCGATCTGTGTACGCACTGACGATGATTCAACAAAAGTCAGCGCGGCGCTCTATACCACCTGTCGTGCAGGCGGCAGCAAAGACCGCATATAGCGATGTTCTCAAAGCCAACGCAAAGGCAATCGCGCAAATGAAGGCGCTTGTTGCCACGGATGACAACGAAGTGCGCCTACTAAATTTGGCTACAGTTGTGCTGGGACTGGCGATCGTGATGACTGTGCTTGCTCTGATCACTGCTTTCATCAAGCGGCAACTGCGCAACTGGTCGCGCTCGATGGTGCTGCTTGCTAGTGCGGTCGAGCGCTATGCGCAGGGCGAACTGCATACCCCAATGCCCACCGTCGCGGGCGAACCAGAATGGGAGCGTTTGTGCTTAGGGGTGGAGGCGATGCGGGTGGCGCTGCAAAACCAACTTCGTTCGATTGAAAGTATGGCGCTTCAGGACGCTCTGACGGGGGTTTGGAACCGCAGGTACTTTGACAGGCGTCTGGCGCTTGAAGTCAGGGACGCGAACATGAACACAGCGCATCAGTTTTGCCTGCTGATGTGCGATATCGATTACATCAATGCAATCAATGATACGTTTGGTTATCAAGAAGGGGATAGGGTTCTCAAAGAGGTAGCGCGGCAACTCCAACAAAACCTTCGCAAGGGCGACATTCTCGCTCGCGTCGGAGGGGAAGAGTTCGCGATCATCACCTTTACGGATCTGCGCTATGCGCTAGACTATGCGGAGCAACTGCGCCTTGCCAGCAGGTTTGTCACGGTGCAGGATCAGCGCGTGTCGATCAGCGTCGGCGTATCCGAGTACCGACGCGGAGAAGTGCCGGGGGCGGTACTCGAAAGAGTCGGGGAAGCGCTGTACCGCGCGAAGCAAAACGGTCGCAACCGGGTTTTTTATGGGGCATAAGAAAGGTGCTGGGGCGAAAACCTCAGCGCCTTTCTTAATCAAACAGTCATTTTTGCAGTACCTTCAGTGCGTCGTGATCAACATACCGTGTGCCGTTCAGTTCGCTGATGATGTTGACGGCCACTTTTGCGCCGTCGCCTGCGGTGATGATGGTGTGAAGGCTAGTGCCGGCAATCGCGCCTGCAGCGTATACGCCATCCATCGAAGTTTTGCCTTCCGGTGTTACCTCTACGACGGTTTTGACTCTGGGTTCTGTTCCGGGTTTGGTCGTGATTCCTGAAGCTTCCGCCAATTCTGTATTGAGTCCAGTGGCAAGCAGTACGCGGTGTGCGGTATAGGTGCCATTTTCAGTGATTACCTGCAAGCCATTGCTTAATGTTGAAATTCGCACCACCTTGGTGAGTATGACTTTGGCACCGAAGTGTTCCGCTTGATGAATTCCGGTTTCAACCAAATCAGGTCCAGATGTTTCCTTTACTCCGTAATGGTTTTCAATCCAAGCCCGTCTGGTCACGCTTTGGTTGTGATCGATTAACAGTGTGTGTTTTCCCGCTTTGGCAGTGAAGATGGCGGCGCTTGCCCCAGTCGGTCCTGCGCCGATAACAATCACGTCATACATCGATAATCACCTCTTTATTTGATAGTATTGATTATATAATAATTATTATCAAATGAAAAGAGGGACAGGGAATCTTTTTTTGTTTTGTATTATGTGTTGGGCGTGTTGAACAGATCACGTTTGACCCACTTGGATTTGATCATGCGCGTTGCCGCCTTGATGTGGGTCAACCACTCAATGTGTGTGCCGTTGACTGGGTTCTCTTTGATCCGTTCCAAAAATTGATATCGTCGATTTTGCGGTTTTATTGTTATCATACTGACAGAAAGAGGGGTGTGCCATGATGGGGATTGATGATGTGAAGCGGCGCGAGGTGCTGCTTGCGAACCTGGACGAAGGCGGTTTCATCGTACTCTATTCCGGAACGGCGCCGGATCGCTCAGCGGATGGGCAGTATCCGTTCACCGTTTCGCGCAACTTTTACTACCTGACCGGACTTGACCGCGAGGGCTTCGTGTATGTGGCGCACAAATTGAACGGCGAGACGCATGAGGTGGTGTTCATTGAACGCCCCGACCCGGATAAGGAAAAGTGGACGGGGTTTCGCATGCGCGAGGAGGAAGCTCGTGAGCGATCGGGCATCGACAAGGTCATGTACAGGGAAGACTTTGAGCCGTATTTGAACCGTTTGCTGCTGCGCGGGGAGTTTCACGAGGTCTATTTGGATCTGGAGGCGCGTCGCCTTGATGGTCCGTTTTCGTTAGCGCAGCAGTTTGCCGCCACGCTGCGTGACCGCCACTCGTATCTGACGATCAAAAACGCTTATCCGATCATTTCGGCGCTGCGCCGGATTAAGTCGGACGACGAGGTGGAGCAGTTGCGAAAGGCGATCGCGATCACGGGCACTGGACTGGAACGACTGTGGTTGTATGCCCGCCCTGGACTAACCGAGTATCAACTGGAGGCGCACTTTGATTTTGCTCTGAAAATGGCCGGGGTGCAGGAAACGGCGTTTCCGACCATTGTCGCCTCTGGCGCTAACGCCACGGTGTTGCACTATGTGGAGAACAACCGTGTGACGCAGGAAGGGGAACTGGTGCTGCTTGACCTCGGTGCGCAGTTCGGCAACTACTGTGCCGACATCAGCCGCACGTTCCCCATCAGCGGAAGGTTTACTGCTCGGCAAAAGGAGTTGTACGAGATCGTACTCAAAACGCAGGCGGCGGTGATTGCGGCGGTCAGACCTGGTTTTCCCATGAAAGAACTGAACGAGATCGCCAAAAAGACGCTGACAGAGGAGCTTCTGCGAATCGGATTGATCAAGGAGGAAAGCGAGCTCGGGCGGTACTACTACCACAACGTCAGCCACTTCCTCGGCCTCGATACGCACGATGTCGGCGTGTACGACGGGGAGCTGGAACCTGGCATGGTGATCACGGCTGAACCGGGCTTATACGTGGCAGAAGAGGGGATCGGGATTCGCATCGAGGATGACGTGCTGGTCACGGCTGACGGCGCGGAGGTGCTGTCACGCGCGATTCCGAAACAGGTAGAGGAGATTGAAGCGGTCATGGCGACCCGTGAGCGGTTATGAGCACACAACGCTGGATTGGCGCTGCGCTGGCCCTGGTACTCGCAGGTGGGGTCACTGTTTTGCCTGCTGACGCAAGTTCTGCGGCCACTGTGCCGGTGCAATGCAAGACGATGGTCACTCCTCCCACACCGCTTGCGGTTGGATTTGCGAATCAAACGACCGGCTGGCTTATAGAACAACGAGCGATCCTGCGCACGACCGACGGGGGGCGACACTTTGCGGTGCAGTACCGCGCTGCGTTTGATCTGCGTTCGATGCAAGTGGTGACACCGCAAGTCGTGGTGGCTTGGGGCGGCGACCAATACGTGCTGACGACGGACGCGGGCGCACACTGGCGAACCGGTTCGGTGGTCACGGGGCATCACGCAAGCCGGGAACAGATCGACAGCATGCACTTTGTCACGCCGCAACTGGGGTACGCGCTGTACAATCCGTACAATTACGGTAGCGGCGCGGTGAAGCTGTATCGCACAACCGACGGAGGAGTGAACTGGACGGCGGTTCAGGTGCCGAATACGACGATCAGTGTCGGGTTTGCGAACGTGCATGACGGTTGGCTGATCACCGCGTCGAACAACAAGAGCGACGGGGGATTTTACCGCACGATCGACGGCGGTGCGCGGTGGGTGAAGACGCAGTCGGAGAAGAAGAACTGGTACGTGATGGGCGCGACCGTGTTCCCTGTCAGTGCGCAGGCGGCGTATGCCCAGGTCGTGGCGCAAGGCGGAATGTCGCAGTCGTCGTACAGTATTTTTCGTACAGCCAATGGGAAAGAGTGGACGCCGATCCTCGGTATTTCGACGGCGGGGAGCGGCCCTGCGCCTGGAGTCGATCAACGGAAGGTGGCGATTGGCCCTGGGTATGACGCGGGGCCGGTGGCGGTGATCGGGAAAGACGTTGTCAAGGTGATCGGTGGCATGGAAGCGACAGGAATCGGCGTGCTGAGTCTGGCGACCACAAACGATGGCGGTGCCCGGTGGCACACGTACGCGCCAATCCCCGGCGCGAACGGCATGGCGTTCGCGGGTGCCGACCTGTCATTTGTTGACGCAAAGAACGGCTGGTTGCTCGATTCGTTTGGGCAAAGCGCTGAATTGTTGCACACCACGGACGGCGGCGCGACGTGGCAGGCGATGGATCCGCGTGTGAAAAACTGGCCGGTGCTGGGGGTGGCGTTTGTGTCGCGCGAGGTGGCGTATGGACTTGGCGTTGTCGGGAATGTCGACGAGGTGCAAAAGTCGACGAACGGCGGCAGGACGTGGCGCCCCTATTCTAGGCTGCCTGTCAGGCGCGACGTGGCTTACATCGGCCCCAATTACGGTCAGGCGATCGCGATGACGAATCACCTCGGTGTGGCGGTGGGTGGCGATGGACACCTGTACGGCACGCGCGACGGGGGAAAATCGTGGCGTGCGCTCAAAACGCCTACTGCCGGGGAGCGCGTCATGAGTGTGTATCTGCAACCAGATACGCAACAACTGGCGATCAAAACGCAGCAGCATGGCGTATACATCAGCCGGAACTTCGGTGCGCACTGGTCGCCTGTCAGCGCGGGCAGTCAGCAGGGCGGCGCGTGGATGCAGGCAATCAACGCTCTCGCGGGAAGCGGGCTCGCAGGCGGCATTCGAGCGTATGGCACTGACTCTTGGGGCGCGGCGTTTGCGGGCGCAAAGAACCGCGTTGCCTGGCTGCAAAGTCCGAACGACGGTGGATTTTTGAAGTCGACCGACGCGGGCGCCCACTGGACTTCCTACCAGTTCCCGAAGGAATCGTATCTAATGTATGGGAATCTGGCGTTTCTGAATGCGGGTTTCGGGTGGATCTGGACGCTAGATGGTCAGCTTTATACCACAACCAACGGTGGACGGAACTGGCAACAGGTGTGACTCGGCAAGCACTATAAGAGCGTGTTCGGACAACTACTATATGACCGTGACTTGTGACAAATTGACGATCTGTAAGCCTTTGAGTGCAGCGTACGTCAGCTTATCCATCGTCGCGCCGTCAAAGCATCGTGCTGTTATAAGCGGGGTATTCGTTGAATTCCCATAGTTGTGCATTGTTATCGTTGTTCGAGGTCGCGCCTAAATAGGCGCCCAAGTTATATGCCTGTTCTAAATTGGATAGAGTAGTATGAGTTGATCCGGTCAAAGAGCCGGTTGAACCTTGATATGGTTCCAAAGTGAACGTTCCTGTGACATAGGACATGGCATGAACGAACAACGACTGGCTCAATACCAGCGCTGCCAGTACCCCTAGTATCATCCCGCCTGCGATCCGTTTTTGACGCGTTGACCATTTTTTCATCAAAATCATACTCTGCTCATCAGGGAATAAAAAAAGTCTCTCTACGCAGACCTGCCTGGGGTGATATTGTTCATTAAGTTTGCTTATGCTAAAATGAAGGCAAGCAAAGGCGTTGTCTACGCCTGCCCCGTAGTTCGGTGAGTTCTTATAAGATGCCTTGGTGACTAGCGATCACCAAGGCATCAGCAGTTTAATGCGTCGAAACGCTTTTAACGCTTTCTATTGCCTAGATGAACTATCGCTATCACTACCAGCAACCCTGAGAATATCAACGATGCAACTTGGTAGGTTGTCATGCCTGCCTCCTTTCCCGAGGCAGGCACACCTTTGCTTGCTATCTATAATTCTACCAAATCCCGCCGTTTTTCGCGAGAATTCGCCGTAAGAGAACACAGAAACAAAAAACTGCAACAGATTAGCCTGCAAATCCACTCGATTTTGCAATTGGCCAATTGGAATTAAACGGCTTGTAACGATCGGTGGGTTGCGACCCACTTACATAAATACGGCTGAATTGACCGTCCTTGAAACTGATGGAATACGAAGCAGCGATGACCGGCCCAATAGAAACTTCAAAGATCGGAGAATTATCGTTCAAAGGCATCACCATCGGCATCATTTTCAGATTGGCGGCACCAGAAGGAACCACGTAACTTTTCCCTATGCCAGCACTCGATAACACTGATCCACACTCACGATGTTCTTCTCTATCATCGACAAATCTTGAGCGGTGACTACGCTGTTTGCGCTTGTGAAATCCGCGCCGTAAAACATGCTGTAGTCACTCATCAGCGTGTACGGATCGGTGGACGGTTGGTTCACAAGCGTGTTCCACTCTTCATGCGGAATCCGTGCGTACTTCTCCCAGTTGTACAGCCACTGCGCAAGTGTCCCTGCTGTAATCGGCTCGTTTTGCGGTGCGCTTGTCATCCCCAGTAGTTGCGCGTAGTCGCTTGCAGGCTTACCGGGGAACACCGTGGCGAGGCCGTACCACTGCGCATTTGTTGGCCCTTGCGCGTACCCAGGATTCCAACCCAACCCCATATTGAGTCCCCACGGCCACACTTGCTGCGTGGCATAGACGCCCAGTAATCCTTGCGCCACCTGTGCGGCAGTCGGATCGGTAGATGCACTGACCGCGTTTGCTGTGGTCGGCGCACTGGTCGGTGTGGACGCTGGCGCACTGGTCGGTGTGGACGCTGG
>JAJZCL010000003.1 GCA_021846165.1 Bacillota bacterium
CCGCCCACCAGTTGTCCCCATCCGCCCGTGAATGCGGCGGCGTTCCCTCGGGTGTCCAGCTTCCCTTCCTTGGTCGCCTTGATCAGCTTGTCGGTTTCCACGAGCAACCCGCTCATGATGTCGATGCATCCGTTCAGGTTGTTCTTGATCTCGTTGAAGTCCCCATGGTACACATCGGTGATTCGCGGCGGGATGTCGCCCTTGCTGATCCGATCCACATACTCCGCCGTCACATTGATCGGCCCCACGAACGCATCGATCATCTCGTTCACGCCGCCCACCAGTTGTCCCCATCCGCCCGTGAATGCGGCGGCGTTCCCTCGGGTGTCCAGCTTCCCTTCCTTGGTCGCCTTGATCAGCTTGTCGGTTTCCGCGAGCAACCCGCTCATGATGTCGATGCATCCGTTCAGGTTGTTCTTGATCTCGTTGAAGTCCCCATGGTACACATCGGTGATTCGCGGCGGAATGTCGCCCTTGCTGATCCGATCCACATACTCTGCCGTCACATTGATCGGCCCCACGAACGCATCGATCATCTCGTTCACGCCGCCCACCAGTTTTGCCCAGTCACCTTGATAAGCTGAAGAATTGCCACGTGTATCTAATTTGCCTTCCCGTGTCGCCTGAATCAAACGATCCATCTCATGAAATAAAAGACGCAGCGTTTCTATGACGCGTTTCATACTGATGCCTAACACATCTTTTTCAGATAAAACGCGAATTTCCGTTTGCATATCTCCCGCAGCAATACGCTGGGCTGCCTGCGCTTGGCCATTAATCGCATCTGTTAAAACATGGAACGCGCGAGCCAACTGACCGATTTCATCCTTGCCTTTACTGTCAATAGTGACATCCATATCGCCTTGCGCCAATTTTTCAGCTGCACTTGTAATCTTCTTCAAAGGTCGAGCGATCTGACCCGCAATCAACCACCCTAAAACAAGAGATAAGATAATCAACAATAATATCCCGATGATCGCCACTGTATTGCCCTGAGCTGCACTTGCAGCCACTTGATTTTGAATGGCTTTGGCTGTTTGTTGATTCCTTGTAGCCATATCACGAATTGGATTTATTACATTATTAAACGATACTTTTGTATACTGAGCCTGGGCTTTCATAAGCGCCGCTTTACTACCCGTCGACGCTGTTTGAAATGCCTGATTATTCCCTTGCAGATAACTCTGCCAGTATTGGCGGAAATTATTCACATCAGTCACGCCAACACTGGTTAGCCCCAAAGACTGCAATTGATTCACCATAGTGTTAATTTGCGATACCGACTGATTATAGAGGCTTTTATTCTGATCCCTCGCTGTTGCTGTCGAAGCCATCAACGCCCAAGAGCCATGATCGTCCACTGCGTTCACAAGATTCTCAAGTGTTAACGCAAGAGCAACCTTTTGATTGGCAGAAGCTAAAGCATGGTTGACCTGATTTTCTCTTTGCATGTTTTGCCATGTAAGAAAACCAATAACAATTAAAGAGATTAACAAAATACCCATAAATCCCGCCATGATCTTTGTTCGCACTGACTTCATCATAAATCCTCCTTTATGAGATCCTAATTTTTGCAACAGATCATCTGATAGGATGAGCGCAACACCTCCATCGCATTCTCTTGACACGGTTCGCCATGGCCAAAATAAATTGTCCGAATGTCCATCTTGCACAACCGTTCAAACGTTCGAACGAATCCTTCTTCATAATCACTGCCTGGTGACGTGATCACGAGGGGGGTGTCTCCAGCAAATAACAGTTTGTTCACTTCGTCATACAGCAGAATGGAATCGGTACTGTGTCCTGGCATATGAATCACGCTCAAATACCCATCACCTGCCTTGATCTGTTCTCCATCCTTTAATACATGATCCACACCATCAAACGTTTCTGAGAAAGCCATAATTCTGGCGTTGAATTCTTCCTTTAGGATTTTGATCATGCCAGTGTGATCATAGTGTGAATGGGTTAAGATCACTTGTTCCACTTTTCTTTTCCCCACTCCCGTTGACGCCACCTGTAAGCGCTGAAGAATTTGCGGGTCACGACCGGCATCAATCAACGTATTCACGTCCGACAATGCATTCCAGGTGCCTGTCAGTAAATAAACATTAGAAGTATACACTGGACTTTTTTCTGTTAAATTGATAATTTTCATCATGTCTCAGTCCAATTCCGGTATTAAGTGCTTACTTCTGATTATATTTTCTGGAAGAGTTGAACTTGTGAAACAACTTGTACAAATAGACCCTTAAGTTCCTCCGGAAGTTTCTGCGTCTGTTCCACTGCCAAAAAACCACCTACCGAAAGCGCTTGATGAAACATTCGGAAAACTTCCACGCGTTCTCGCTGAGAAAAATGCAGCAGAACATTTTTGCAAAGAATGAGATCCAACTGCTCTGCCGGCGGTTGCAAGGAAAGTAAATCATGACGCAGAAAATGAACCACTTTACGGATTTCTTCCGAAATTTGATACGTTTCGCCAGATTCGTCTGCAAAAAAGTACCTATCCAAAATCTCTCCCGGGATCCGTTCCACTTGATCCCTCGGATAACGCCCTTCCGCAATAATCGCTTCAAATTGCTGACTTTGGTCAATGTCTGTCGCCAAAATGCTCACATTGCGAAAGTACATGTAACCAACATTTTCTCTGAGCAATATAGCCAGCGAGTAGGGTTCAGGACCCATTGCACAACCCGCATCCCAAATCTTAATCCGTTGTCGAGAGCGGAGCGATTGCAACGCATGGTCACGAATCATTTCCAACGTTTGCATGTCGCGAAAAAAATAAGTGAATGCCATACTCATCACCATTCTATCGATTGCTAGTAGATTTCGCCGTTAAGCGAGCCCTCCTAAAGTTTCCATCTCATCGTCAGATAGTAGCCTTTCACAGTCGAGAAGCAGCTTAACCTCGCCTTCCACCTTGCCAATCCCTTTGATGTATCGATTTCCGCCTTTGTTCAAATCAGGCGGCGGTACGATCTCTTCATCAGGTATCGACAGCACTTCCGCCACACTATCTACGATTAACCCGATGGAAATATCCTGAATGTCGATCACAATGACGCATGTGCGGTCATTGTAATCAATCAGCGGTTTTTTAAAACGCGCTCGGACATCCATAAGAGGAATGATCTTGCCGCGAAGATTGATGATCCCGCGAATATAACCAGGCATTTCCGGAACTTCCGTGATTGGTTGCAACTTGATGATCTCCGTCACATACTGGATCTCCAATCCGTAAAACTCAGTGCCCAGCGAAAACGTCAGGTACTTGCCCTTCTGAGTATCTTCTTCCAGATCAAGCGCTTCGTCCGAGGTTAGATTCGACATAACTCCACCCCTTCCCTTATTAAGTAAAAAAACAAAAAGCGACCTTGGTTTCGAAAGGGCCGCTCTGCCTACGCATACAGAAAATCATCGTTGCAGCCCGGCGATCATAAACTCCACCGCTGAAGTCTTTAGACCCGTGGTTTTGCGTCCCACCATTTCTGACGGTTTGCCCATTCGATTAAACATGCTATTAATATTTTAAAAGAAATATATCGATATTCAAAATTCCTTGTTGTTAGGTTAATTCTAATCTTCGTTACCAACTGCGTTAAGTTATTTTAGGATTGGTTCAAAAAGACTACGTTCAAAATGAGCAATCAAATGCGATCGGCGTTTCCATCAGCGCTTTGACTGCCGCCAAATCGTTAGTCTTGCCTAGCACCCACATTAATTTGGGAACAATGGCTTCCGTGTTCATGTCTTTCGAGACAATTACGTGGGGAATCAGCATGACTCTTCGCCCCACTTCGTACAGGCTAAGGTCTTCCCCTTCCTGCAGACACTGTGTCGTCACGACAACCGCCACACCCTTGGCCGTCAATCTCTCAATACTAGGCAACAAGTTCCGCTGTAATGACGGAATCCCGCCATTGCCAAAGCTTTCAATCACTAATCCCCTCACGCCGTCAGCAACCCGATCCAGCAAATCCGGATGAATCCCCGGATACAGCTTGATCAACGCCACATCAGTGACTAGCGAGGCATCGAATCGCAATGCCTCACCTGTCGGCGCAAGATTGATCCTATACTTAATAATACCGTCTTCCATGTGACCCACATCAGGAAAGTTGACGCTCTCAAACGCATCAAAACTTTTCGTGCGGATCTTAACTGCCCTCGTCCCCGCAATGATTTTGCCGTCAAAAACGACAAACACACCGCCGATTTCTTCCATCGCAACGCGCACGGCATCGCGAAGGTTGCGCCTCGCGTCCGTTTTCTGATTATCAAACGGCGCCTGCGATCCGGTCAGGATCACTGGCTTCGCCAGCCCTTGCAGAAAATAGGAAATCGCCGCCGCCGTATACGCCATGGTATCGGTTCCGTGCGTAATCAAAAAACCGTCATATTCATCATAATGCGCCGCCACCGTTGCGGCGATTTCCACCCAGTTCTCAGGCTGCATATTGGTGCTGTCAATATCAAACAGCGACAGTCGTCGAATTTCACACGACAAACTCGAACTGCGCAAGTATTGTTCAATCTGCGCGTAGTCGTTTCCCGGTGTGAGTCCCAAGTTACCCTGAACTGACGCGATCGTTCCGCCTGTCGTGATTAACAACAGTCTTCTCATTTCACTTCACCCATTTAGACTTTGAATTGGCTTAACATCTGTTGCACATCCTGCGCCAGTTTACTAAGCGATGTGGCCGATGCCGTGATTTCCTGCATAGAGGCAAGTTGTTCTTCCGACGCAGCCGCAACCGTCTGCGCCTCATCACTAGCGCCTTCCGATATTTTCGCCATATTATCAATGCTTGCCGTGATCTGCTTAGCAGTTTCGAGAATTTCCCGCGATGCGGTCGTCACGTTTTGCACCTGCTGGGAAACGCCTTGCGTAGATTCAAAAATGTTCGCAAATGACTTACCCGCCGCATCAATAACTTCAATTCCTTGCCTTGTCTTATTTGCAACTTCCGTCATCGCCGCGACAGACTGCGAGGTATTGGTCTGTATATCCTGAATTATTTTAGTAATTTGACTTGCCGATGCAGCCGACTCTTCTGCTAGTTTTCTGACTTCTTCCGCCACGACGGCAAACCCTCTCCCTTGATCTCCCGCCCTGGCCGCTTCGATGGCGGCGTTCAGCGCGAGCAAATTGGTCTGTTCCGCAATGCCCGTGATCGTTTCGATGATTTGCCCGATTTTCAGCGAATGCTCTTGCAATACCGCCATCAGCGAAGAGGTGTTCTGAACAGATTCGTTGATCGTACGCATCTGTTGCACCGCTTCCTGCACCGAGCGATTGCCGTCATCCGCCATCTGCGTCATGTTCAAGGAAGATTGCGAAACTGCCGTCGTCGTGTCGGTCACATGACGGAGACTTCCGGAGATCCCCTCCATCGAGCGCACGCCTTCTCTCGTACTCTCCATTTGCCTTTCCGCACCGCCCGCCACATCCTGAATGGAAAGCGCGATCTGGTTGGTCGCTTTAGCCGTTTCCTCGGCGCTGGCAGTCAACTCCTCAGAAGCAGCGGCAACGTGTTCAGACGTTTCCGCTACGCCGGTGATCAAGGTTCTTAACTTTTCGGCCATGACGTTCATCGACGACACAAGCTCGCCCACTTCATCCGAGCGGCGCAAACTCATGGGTTCACCCGTCAAGTCACCCTCCGATACTCGCTTTAAGTTTGCCGAAATCTTTGAAATCGGAGCGATCACACTGCGGAAGTAAAACATCGACACCAACGCGATCACGATCACAATCAGTCCGATGACAATCGCCAAAATCGTGTCGAACCTCGACAAAAGGGAGGCGGTGTCAATGCTGTTCGTCACCCTGTTATCCGAGATGGTTTCTAATTGACTCAAATCCGCCGTCAACCTGTTCGAAGCGCTCGAGTTGCCCACGTACATGATCTGCTGGGCCAGCTGGTGTTGACTGTAATTCATTTGCTGGATTTGCACGAAGAAGCCTTCATAACTGAGCGCATCAGCGATTGACTTGTCGACGATATTCGATTCCTGCGAAGTGACGGCAAGCGTTTTGGCCTTGTTCAAATCCGTGTTAAGGCCGTTCTGCGCTGACAACACTTGTGCCAGCGTGGTTTTGACCAAGGTGTTGGTCTGCCCGTATGTGTACATTCCCACCCACATATTGGACTGGTCGTCCATTTTCAAAAAATTGTCGTTTGCTTGATGAATCAATTGATTAAACACGATGTTCTTGTTTTTCATGTTGTTCAAATTCTGTCTTAAATTCAGTGAAAAAACGCCGCTAATCGCCACCATCGCCACGATCAACACGACGAGCAACCCCATCAGAGCCGTGATCTTCATCACAATACTGTGCTGCATACTACGAAACCACCCCATTGCGCGCCCTCCAAACCACAGGAATTGTGCCAAACTAAAGATCCATTTCACATCACCATTAACCTCAACCATTTTATCAACATTCCAAGCAAATATCTAGAAAAAAAATTCGCGTTGGCTTTTGTGCCCAATCCGTGATAGAGGATCGCATGGGTGCATTGATCCTTGAATGCAAAGATCATGGTATAGTTACATTTGATTGGGCAAATTCTGAAATCAGGTGAAGAACATGAACCGCAAACACGTGGTGATCGTAGGCGGAGGAATTACCGGCCTTGCCGCCGCATACCGCCTGCGCCAACTGAATGCGAAAGGCGCTGCGATCACATGCACATTGATCGAGAGCTGTGACCGTCTAGGTGGAAAAATAGCGACAAAAATCACGAACGATTATACGCTGGAACTGGGACCTGACTCGATCTATACCCGTAAACCCACCGGCACCCAATTGATCCGCGAAATCGGCCTCGAAAACCAAATGATTGCCGTGAATTCTGGCGGCGGCACGCTGATTTGGCACAACGGCGAACTGCAACCGCTGCCTCCTGGAGTAAGTACGGGGGTTCCGTCCGATCTTGCGGCCATGGCAAAAACGAAACTCCTTTCTACAGAAGGCAAAGCGCGTGCGCTGGCTGACCTCCTGCTCCCGCTGTCCCCCTTGCATGGAGATGTGGCGATCGGGCACTTGCTGCGCAAGCGTCTTGGCAACGAAGTGGTCGACATCCTTGCCGCGCCGCTGTTGGCGGGCATCCACGCGGGCGACATTGACCGCATGAGCCTTGACGCCGTCATGCCGATGTGGCGCACCCTGTACGAAGAACATCGCAGCCTCATCCTCGCGGCGGTCACCTTGAAGAAAAAAGCGCAGGCGGCGCCCTTCCCTGCGGCGGTTCCGCAACCGCTCTTCATCAATTTACGAGGCGGACTTAACCAGCTTGTCGACCAATTGAGGCACGAAATCTCCGACTTCGCCGACGTCCGTCTCCATACCCGCGCCGTCGGCGTCGCGCCCGCACAAGACGGCAAGCACACGGTCACCACCTTGTACGAAGGCGACACCGACACACTTGCAGCCGACGCCGTCATCCTCGCGATCCCCGCGTTTACTGCGGCGGAATTGCTTGGCGCACTTGCGATCGACCTGCGACCGTTGCAGGCCATCCGTTACGCTCACACGGCCACGGTGTCATTCGGCTATCACAACCCCCCCGCTGCTTTGCAAATGAACACATCTGGATTCCTCGTTCCGCGCAACGAGGGCGCAACCATTACCGCATGCACCATCGTGTCCAACAAATGGAGCAATGCCGTCACCAACGGCGACCTGTTGGTTCGCTGCTACGTCGGACGTGACGGCGACGAGGCGGCGGTTGACTGGGAGGATGATCGGCTGATTCAAGCCGTCAGGCGCGATTTGCACAACAGCATGGGACTGAACGCACAGCCTGACTTTGTTGAGATTAAGCGGTGGCATCATTCGATGCCTCAGTACGATGTCGGTCACTTAGAACGGGTTCAAGCGATGGAAGCAGAACTCGCCACACACCCGCGCATTCTTCTCGTCGGCGCCGCCTACCGCGGCATCGGCATACCCGATTGCATTAAAGACGCCACCAGAGCGGTCGAACGACTGCAAACGTTATGGACGTCAACTACTGAATCACATCGCGCGCCCCGTAATAATGCGCAATATAGTAAGGATTAGAAAATACCTGATTCACCACGATGACGCCCACATTGTTCAGGGACGACGACTCGATCATTGCCCCGTTGCCAATGTAGATGCCCACATGCGTGACGTGGTTGGCGTACAGACTCGCGCTCGAATCGGTGTTTTGGAAAAACAGGAGATCGCCAGGCTGGAGATCGTTTTGCGCGACCGCCACCCCTTGTGTCGCCTGATCGTGCGATTCACGCATCATCGTGATGCCAAAGTGGGCAAACACGTAGTCGACAAACCCCGAACAGTCAAATCCAGTGGCGGGCGTTTGCCCGCCCCAGCAGTAGGGCACTCCCAGGAGCGACTGAGCATACTGAACCACACTCTGACGGCTGACCGTCGCCGTGGGGGCTGAGGTCGGCGCGACCACGGGAACTGGCGCAGGCGCCGCAGTAGGGGCTGACGCCGCGCCAACGGCGGTCGTGGGAGTTGTTGTGGGAACGGGTTGCGGCTTTGCAGTGAGCGGCAGATAAATCACGTTGCCTGGCATAAGGTTGTTGAAGTTGGCTACCTGCGCGTTGACCGCTTCCACCTGCGGCAGCGTGTCACCGTTTGCAACCGCGATCGTATACAGCGTGTCGCCGGGTTGCACCGTGTAGGTGGAAAGTGGAATTTGCACGGCCTCGCCAGGCACAATCGCGGCGTAGTTGACAATCTGCGGATTGGCGGCTTCGAGAGCGGGCAAGGTGACCCCATTGTTGATGGCGATTTTATAAAACGTGTCACCCGCCTGCACTGTGTACGCCACTGCACCCGTCGCAGCAAACGCAGGTATCAGCGGCGATGTCGCCATCACCAAGCCTGCCGCAAACACGACAGCCACGACTTTACGTTTCAAAATCAACACACCCTTCAGGTAAGATGATCACAAGTTCTCTATCTAACCACAGAACCCTTTGTCACAACCTGTAATATACTGGTGAAATTAGTGGTTAAATAGTCTGTCTTTTCCGTCGTTCATTCTAGCGTTTTTTTGATCGAAACCCGCCAATGGCTTGCCAGAATGAACCGCCCGAAGTATAATCTCTGCGGCCATGACAATACGTTGATTGATGGAAATGGGGTATTTTATTGTCTGCTCACTATGACGTTGTGATTGTTGGCGCCGGTCCAGCCGGTCTGTACGCCGCCTATGAGTTAACGCGCAAGATGCCCTCGGCAAACGTGCTGCTGGTGGATAAAGGAGTGGAAGCAAAGTACCGTCACTGCCCTATTTTAGAAGGTAAAATCGACAAGTGCCCACCCGCCAACAAGATTAAGACGTACGCCAGTTGCTGGCCCGCTTGCGGCATCATCAACGGTGCTGGCGGCGCCGGCAGTTTCAGCGACGGCAAGTTCAACATCACCGCCGAGTATGGCGGCTACTTGACAGAGTACCTGCCCGCTTCGGAAGTCCTATCCCTCATCCGCTATGTGGATGAGATCAACCTGGCGCACGGCGCTCCGCAAGCGATCACCGATCCAACCACCGACGCCGTCAATATGATCGAAAAGCGCGCGATTGGGGCGGGACTGAAGCTGCTGCGCGCGCGCGTTCGGCACATTGGCACCGAAAACAACATGATCCTGATGAACAACATTTTTTCCTACCTCGGCGAACGCATCGACCTCCGCTTTCGCACACGCGTCGATGACATTATGATCACGAACGGTAAAGTGATAGGCATTCGACTGGCAGACGGGGAAGAGATCCACAGTCGTTTTCTGCTTGTGGCACCGGGTCGGGACGGCTCCACCTGGCTATCGGACGTGCTGCGTCGCCATCAATTGAAGATGACGCGCAACCAGGTGGATATTGGCGTCCGCGTCGAAACTTCCAACATCGTCATGAAGGAGATCAATGAGAACCTGTACGAAGGGAAATTCATCTTCGAGTCGCCGTCGACCGGACTGCGAGTGCGCACGTTTTGCAGCAACCCGTCTGGGCACGTCGTCGTCGAAAACCACACCGGCGTCATGGCTGCCAACGGGCACGCCTATAAAGACCCGGCACTTGGTTCGGACAACACCAACTTCGCCCTGCTCGTCAGCCACCGTTTTACTGAACCGTTCGATCAGCCGAACGAGTTCGCCAAGCAAATCGCCAGGCATGCCAACGCGCTTTCGAACGGTTCGATCATCATCCAGCGTTATGGGGATCTGCGCAAAGGCAGGCGCAGCACGCGAGATCGCATCCGCGAAGGGTTTGTCGAACCCACTTTAAAAGAAGCGGTGCCGGGGGATTTGGGACTGGTTTTGCCGTACAAAACGATGGTCGCGTTACAAGAAATGATCGAAGCCCTCGACCAAGTGACGCCCGGCATATCAAGTGACCACACGCTGTTTTACGGCGTGGAAGCCAAGTTCTACGCAGCGCGCGCCGATGTCGACAACACCATGCAAACGAAAATTCAGGGTCTGTATTGCGCAGGCGACGGCCCTGGCATATCGCGGGGCATCTCGCAGGCGGCAAGCAGCGGCGTGTTCGCGATGCGCAACATCATTTCGCAGTTGTAAAAAGGGACTCTGCAAAGGGGGGCATTGAGGTGTTCGAGTTTGCATCGTGGCAAGATTCTTGGTCGCTACTGGTCATCGTTCTGGTCGGCGGCCTGATCATGGCGAAGCTCACGGAGAAGCCGAAAATCCCCGATGTCGTCGGGTACTTAGTCTTGGGCATTGCGCTTGGCCCAAGCGCCATCAACCTCATTCACGTCCCAAGCCAAATCCCGATCAACCAGATGCTGATCAATTTGGGCGCCACGCTGATCCTTTTCGAGGGTGGGATGGGACTGTCCTTGGAAACGCTGAAAAAAACCGCCGTGACCGTCGTGCTGTTGGCTACCGTGGGCGTGCTGGTGACAGCCGCCGTGGTGGGGACCGCTGCGCACTGCTTGCTAGCGCTGCCGTGGGTCACTGCCTTTTTGCTCGCCGGCGTCATCGCGTCGACCGATCCAGCCACACTGATTCCGGTGTTCACCCGCATCAACGTCAAGCAACGCCTGCAACAAACCATCGAAGCCGAGTCCGCGCTGAACGACGCGACCTCGGCAGTGCTGGTGTTCACGATGATGCGACTCAGTTCCTCAAGCGGCCAAGCGATCCCACTGTACCAACCCATCCTTGAATTTGGAAAGGAAGCTGGACTTGGCCTCATCATTGGCGTTCTTTTCGGGTTCATCGCCCTCGCTCTCGTGTCCCATCGAGTGTGGGGGGGATTCCACGAATACGGTTCCTTGGTCATGCTGACCACCGCCATGGGCGCGTTTCTCATCGCAACCGACCTTGGCGGAAGCGGGTTCATGGCCGCGTTCGCCGCCGGACTGATGAGTGGCAACGGTCATTCGCTGCGCATGCCGCTGCCACTCCACACGCGCGATAACATCCTGCACTTCAACCATGCGATCACGATTTTATTTCGCATGCTCATTTTTGTTTTATTGGGCAGTCAGGTTGACTTCAAAAACATTCTGCACTATTTATGGCCCGCGCTGCTGCTGGTTGCCATCCTCATGCTGATAGCCCGTCCCCTCACTGTCGCGTCTGGCGCCCTGCCTGACCGAAGGGTGAAGTGGAAGCGCAACGAACTCTTGTTCATGTGCTGGACCAGGGAAACAGGTGTGATCCCCGCAGCGCTGGCCAGCATGGTGTCCGCTCAGAATGTACCGCACAAGGACATCATCAACGCCGTGACTTTTGTCGCGATCATGGTCACCATCCTCGTTCAGGCCAGCAGCACGGGCGTCCTAGCGGAAAAACTACACCTGCTCGTTCCCGTACGCGAAGAAGAGGTGTAATCGAGCGACCCGACTATTCCCGTTTCTGAATCAGCAGGCTGTGCATGAGCATGATGCAGCGATCCATCACCATCGTTTTGCCGTGGCGTTTGGCAATGTCCGCCGCCTCTTCGCTGTAGATTCCCTGCTGTGCCCAGATCACCGGGGCACTGGTCTGCACCGCTTCGCCCACCACCTGAGGCAGGGCGTCGCTGCGCCGAAACACGTCGATGATATCGACCGGATCAGGAATGTCCGCCAGCGAAGCATACGCCTTTTCTCCCAAAACAGCATCGACTTTGGGGTTGACAGGGATGATGGTATAGCCCCGTTTCTGCATCTCTTTGGCCACAAGGTGGCTTTCGCGATCAGGTTGGTCAGACAGACCGACCACCGCGATGCGCTTGGATTGCTTTAATATTTCTGTTAATTTTTCCAGACTTGGGTTTTCAAACACTGTCATCATCCCTCTCTGTTCGAGTTGATTTTATCAAAAGGAGTTTTTTTATGAAAGCAGTGCTGCTGCGCATATATCAGCTTCTCGACGACCACTATGGCCCCTTGCACTGGTGGCCCGCAGACACCAAGGACGAGGTCGCCATCGGCGCGATCCTAGTACAGAACGTAACCTGGTCGAACACAATCAAGGCGATCGACCGCCTGCGCGATGCAGGATTATTAACGCTCGAAAGCCTCGTCGACGCACCCTTGACGCACGTCGAAGCGTGCGTCGTCAGCACGCGTTTTTACAAGATGAAAGCGAAAAAACTACAGGCCTTTGCCGTTCATTTTTCAACTAAATGGAACGGCGATTGGCAACGGCTACAGAAGGCGGGACTTGCCGTTGCTCGCCCCGACCTGCTCTCCGTGTGGGGCATCGGTCCGGAAACGGCGGACGACATCCTGCTGTACGCGGCAGCGTTGCCGACATTCGTCGTCGACGCATACACCACGCGCATCTTCACCCGCCTTGGCATCGTGAGTGAAGGCATTCGTTACGAACCGTTGCGCACATTGTTCATGGATTACCTTGAGCCAGACACGGCGCTCTACAATCAGTACCACGCCCTGATTGACGCGCTCGGACACCGCGTCTGCCTAAACAAACAACCACGATGCTCCGCCTGCCCAGTGCTTGCACTTTGCGCACACGGACAAGCCGCTAATCCAGTTCCGTCGATTCCAAAGACGGCAACTCCTCGACACTCCGCAACCGCTGATTGATCACGCGCGTGCGCGTTTCAATCTGATCAAAATCATGACCCGCCTGTTCGAGTCGCCGCCTCGCCTTCTCGATTGCGTCGCCAAACTTTTGAAACTCGTACTTGACGCTGCCGAGCATGCGCCAAACTTCGGAGGATCGCTGCTCAATCGCGAGCGTGCGAAAGCCGATTTGTAGGCTTGTCAAGACCGCTCCGAGCGTGGTGGGGCCAGTCAACAACACCCGCTCCTTGCGTTGCAACTCCTCCAGCAACCCCGGTCTGCGCAAAAGTTCCGCATATAGACCTTCGAGCGGAAGGAACAAGATGGCGAAGTCGGTGGTGTGCGGCGGCACGACGTACTTGCCGCGAATGCTCGCAGCTTCTTCACGCACCCTGCGCTCCAGGCTCTTGGACGCCTCCGCCACAGCAGTCGCATTCGCCCGCTCCTCAGCATCTACCAGACGTTGGTAGTCTTCAAGCGGAAACTTGGCGTCAATCGGCAGCCACACGGGCTCGTCAGCCCCGCCTTTCCCTGGCAGGCGCACCGCAAAATCGACACGCTCGACGGCGCCCGGACGCACCGACACGTTCGCCGCGTACTGCTCTTGCGTCAACACTTGCGCAAGCAGGTGGTCAAGTTGCATTTCCCCCCAGATCCCGCGCACCTTCACGTGGCTCAAGATGCGCTTGAGATCGCCAACGCCGCCCGCCAGTTGATGCATCTCGCCAAGCCCCTGATGCACCTGTTCGAGCCGCTCGGAAACAAGCCGAAACGAGTCGCCAAGCCGCTGCTCCAAGGTGTTGTGCAGCCTTTCGTCGACCGTTATGCGCACCTGTTCCAGTTTCGTGTCGAGCGCTTGGCGCATGCCATTGACCGCTTGCTGCGATTCGAGTCGTAGTGATGTCATCCACCGCGCCAACTGATCTAGCGTTTCCTGCCGGAACAGGGACTGCCCCTCCGTCCATTCACGCCGATTGCGCTGCCCCTCATCGCGCATTTCGCGTTCCAGTCGTTCGAGCGCCGCGGCAAGCGCCTCCACCTTTTGCTCCAATTGCGCAGCACCGCTTTTACGCGCGGGGCGCAACCTGATGAACAGCGCCACCTGCAACACAATTACGGCCAGCGATACCGCAGCAAACCACGGCCACGCCATACACAATCCCTCTTTCACGCAAGCTGTTCTTGACCTTTTATGAATATACTATACACTATACAAAAAATTGGACTTGATTTGATCAGAACAGGATGGTGTCCATGTCTGCCCATACGTTGCTTTCCCATTACGGATACGCGGGGATCGCATTTGCACTCATACTGGAATTTTTGCTGATTCCGTTCCCAGCCGAAACCATTCTGGTGTTTTCCGGAGTGATGTGGCACGAAGGGGTATTTCGCATCGTTCCCCTGCTGGCGGTAGCGATCTCCAGTTCTTGGATCGGTTCATTGCTCGCCTACCTGATCGGAAGCTACATCGGACGACCCATTCTGTTGAAGGTTGGACGTTATGTCGGCCTGACCGAAGCCAAATTGTACAAAGCGGAACTCGCATTCAGACGCTATTCGCTACCGATCGTCGGCCTTGGCAGATTTATCGCCGGCATCCGCGTACTGAGTGCATACGTTGCCGGTCTGGATAAAATGGGAATCCGACTTTATATGGTCACCACCTTTATTTCTGCCACCCTGTGGGCCGCATTGTTCATTTTCCTTGGCGGCACCGTAAGCGCAGAGTGGCACCATATCCTCACATGGGCATCGACGCACCCGCTGATCGCAAGCGTTGCGGGACTCGCGGCCATCGCCCTGCTGTACGTGATCTGGCGCCTGAAACACAAATTCGTCAAAATCGACGCCAGTGATCTTTCCTCAAAACCAGACTCGCCCTAAGCGTTGCTGTTTTAGCACGTCGATTTTTGCCGGTAACCTATTGTACAATGATGCCATTGATTCGGTGGAGAGTGAGACCGTGTACCGATGGCTAATGCAGATTCGCTTGAAACAAAAAATCGGTTGGCCGGATCTGGTCGTTGTGGTTTTGATCGCGGGCACCTTGTATGCTGTGCTGGATCTAGGCAAGGGGATGGTGGAACCGTTTTCCGTACAAGCCGCCAGTACGATCTCGCTTGATCCCAAGTATCTTCCTTACTACGCTGGGCGCTCACTGTTGCGCATGTTTATCGCTTACCTGCTTTCGCTCGCCTTTACGCTCGCATACGGGCGCTTTGCCGCCTATCACAAAACCGCGGAAAAAGTGATGATCCCCGCTCTGGATATTTTGCAATCTGTCCCGGTGCTGGGGTTTCTGTCGATCACCGTCACAGGTTTTTTGGCGCTTTTTCCCCACACCATGTTAGGCGCGGAATTCGCCTCGATCTTCGCGATTTTTACAAGCCAGGCCTGGAACATGACGTTTAGTTTTTACCACTCGTTAACCGTTCTTCCGAATGACCTGAAAGAAGCGGCGAAGATCAACCGCCTTCGCACCTGGGCTCAGTTCAGCAAGTTAGAGGTGCCTTTTAGCATGATCGGGCTGGTGTGGAACAGCATGATGTCGTTTGGCGGAGCGTGGTTTTTTCTCGCCGCCTCCGAATCGATTACCGTCCTGCACAACCACATCCAACTGCCCGGCATCGGTTCCTATATGGCTGAGGCGATCGCACAGGGGAACATCCCCGCCCAGATGTACGGCATCTTAACGATGGTCATTGTCATCGTCGCTGTCGATCAGTTGGCTTGGCGACCGCTGGTGGCATGGTCACAAAAGTTCAAACTGGATCAAAACGACGAGAAGGACGCGCCGACCTCCTGGTTTTTGCAACTGTTGCGGCGCTCCGAATGGGTGCAGCAGGCGTTTGGCGCACTGGCAAACGCTATCGTCGCTATGTTCCCGATGCGCACAAAGCCTTTGCCGCAAGTCGCCGCGGCAAACGATCTGAAGAGAAGGAAGCAGGTGTGGCGGTGGATTTGGATTTTGATTTGGGCGCTCGTCATGCTGTTCGCTCTGAGATACCTGTGGGCCGCGTTTAACGACATCGCGAAACTCGGACTGATGCAGATCCTTTTCGCCGTCAAAATGGGCTTTTACACGTTTTTGCGCGTGTCTGTCGCAACGGTGTTGGGGGCGCTTTGGACTGTCCCGATCGGCGTGGCGATCGGCCTAAACGCTAGGCTGTCGCGTATCGCCCAACCGCTCGTGCAGGTGTTTTCTTCATTTCCCTTTAACCTGTTTTTCGGTTTGATCGCCATGATTTACACCGCATTTCATATCAATTTCAACTGGGGCGCAATCCCGCTGATGATGCTCGGCACGCAGTGGTATATTTTGTTCAATGTGATAGCGGGAGCAATGGCCATTCCATCCTCTTTAAAAGAGGCCTCGCTGATCTTGCGCCTGACCCTTGTACAGAGGTGGAAAACGCTGATTTTGCCCGCCATCTTCCCTTATCTCGTCACCGGGCTGATCACGGCCAGCGGCGGCGCCTGGAATGCCAGCATCGTCGCAGAAATCATCAACTGGAAGCAGAAGACGCTGACGGCAAATGGCCTAGGCTCTTACATCGCCACCGCGACCACCAACGGCAACTGGGCGGAAATTTCGCTTGGGATCGCCGTCATGTCAATATTCGTTATCCTCAT
The DNA here is from genome assembly GCA_021846165.1 of Bacillota bacterium. Taxonomy (GTDB): domain Bacteria; phylum Bacillota; class Bacilli; order Alicyclobacillales; family SLC66; genus JAJZCL01. Next base: position 16,684 of record JAJZCL010000003.1, read on the forward strand.
CAACCGCTTGCTGTGGCGGCCGATGTACCGATTGGCCGAGAATAAATTCCACCTCGAATAAGGGGGTCGCACGAATTGGTAAACCTGATTGAAGTGCGCAACGTCAGCAAAGATTTTGATGGCGCGAACGGACACCACTTTCGTGTTCTGAGCGACATTCAACTAACCGTTCAAGAAGGAGAGATCGTCGCCCTGCTCGGTCCGTCAGGTTCCGGCAAATCGACGCTTTTGCGCATCATCGCGGGACTTGTCAGCCCGACAAACGGCGAGGTGTATTACCGCGACCGCCTTTTTTCTGGTGCCAATCCGGGCGTCAGCATGGTGTTTCAGTCTTTTGCGCTGTTCCCTTGGCTAACCGTTTTAGAGAACGTCGAGCTTGGCTTGCGCTACGCCCCGTTAACGCGCGCAGCCAAGCGGGATAAGGCGATTGAGGTCATCGACATGATCGGACTGGACGGGTTTGAAGGCGCCTACCCCAAAGAGCTGTCGGGCGGCATGCGCCAGCGCGTGGGACTAGGCCGGGCGCTCGTGATGGCGCCAGACATCCTGCTCATGGACGAGCCGTTTTCCGCGCTGGACGTGTTGACGGCGGAAAACCTTAAACGCGACCTGTTGGAGCTTTGGCAAATGGGCAAAATCCCCACCAAGGCGATGGTGTTGGTCACGCACGGGATCGAAGAAGCGGTTTACATGGCGGATCGCGCCATCGTTCTGTCCCGCGACCCAGCGCGCGTCAGCCACAACCTGTCGATTCCCCTCGCACACTGGCGAGACCGCAAATCAGAGCCATTTACCCGCCTCGTCGACGAACTGTACTCCATCATGACGCAGCAAAAAGAAGTGCGTGCCATTTTACAGGAACCAGCACAAGCCACGCGCAAAATCACCACCATCCCCAACGTGACGGCGGGCGCGGTCACCGGCTTTATCGAACTGATTGACGACCTTGGCGGCAAGGTGGACTTGTACAAGATCGGCGAAACGCTGCTGCTCGACCTTGAAGACCTGCTGCCGATTGTGGAAACCGCAAGAATTTTCGGATTTGGCACCGTCACGAGCGGCGACTTCGAACTGACAGGCATCGGCAAGCGTTTGGCTGACGCCACCGTGCTTGAGCGCAAAACCATCGTACGCGATCAGGCACTCAAGTGCGTGCCACTGATGGAACGCATTCTTTGGGTGCTGGAATCTAAGCGCAATGGGCAGATGCCACGCGAATTTTTCCTGGAGATCCTGCAAAACAGCCTCGGCAAAGACGAGGCGGAAGAACAACTCGATTCGATCATCAGTTGGGGACGATACACAGAACTGTTCGCCTACGATGAGGACTCCAAGCTGATCTACTCCGAAGAGGCGGAAACGCGCGAAACCCGCGCCGAATGAGAATACCTCGCGCTCATGGGCGAAAGCACACACCACTCCTCCCATCTTTGCGCCGTACACAAACACCCGCACCGCAGCGATCACAAGGCCGACAATTTGGGAACGATACCAACAAAGGAGCGCACTACTTCGCAAACTGATCAAGAAAATGGTACCCTAACTTAGAGGAGGGGTTCACATGGATTCGCAAGCCATCATCGCTCTCACCGAAGCCCACGGCGCACACAACTACCACCCGCTTCCCGTCGTCATTCACAGCGCGAACGGGGTGTATGTCTACGATGTGGAAGGCAAAACGTACATGGATATGCTCAGTTCCTACTCGGCGGTCAACCAGGGTCACCGGCACCCGAAAATCATCCAGGCGCTAAAAGATCAGGCGAATTTGGTCACCTTGACGTCAAGAGCCTTTCACAACGATAAACTTGGGGTTTTTTATGAAAAACTAGTCGCCATCACCGGCAAGGACATGATTTTGCCCATGAACACCGGCGCGGAAGCGGTCGAAACGGCTGTCAAAACGGTGCGCCGTTGGGCCTATCAGGTCAAAAAAATCCCTGACAATCAAGCGGAAATCATCGTTTGCAGCGGCAACTTTCACGGTCGCACACTGGGTGCCGTTTCCATGTCGTCAAACCCGGAATATCAGCGCGGATTCGGTCCGCTCGTTCCGGGGTTCAAGGTGGTTCCGTATGGCGACTTGGACGCCTTGGTGGCAGCGATCACGCCGAGCACCGCAGCGTTTCTGGTGGAACCCATCCAAGGGGAGGCGGGCATCATCATTCCTCCCGCCGGTTACCTACGCGCGGCGTATGAGGAGTGCAAGAAGCATCACATCCTCTTCGTCGCAGATGAGATCCAAACTGGTTTTGGAAGAACTGGCAAGATGTTCGCGTGCGCATGGGAGGACGTCACTCCGGACGTTTACATCCTTGGCAAGGCGCTCGGTGGTGGGGTATTTCCCATTTCTGCCGTGGCCGCAAATCAGGACATTTTGGGGGTGTTTGAACCGGGGTCGCACGGCTCGACCTTCGGTGGCAATCCGCTCGCAGCGGCAGTGGCGATCGCAGCGCTGGAAGTGACCGTCGATGAGAACCTACCTGCCCGGTCGCTTGAGCTTGGGATCTATTTTGTCAACCAATTGCAACAAATCACAAATCCGCACATTGTGGAAATCAGGGGCAAAGGGCTGTTTGTCGGGCTGGAACTTGACACGGCGGCACGTCCGTACTGCGAGGAGTTAATGAGCGAGGGTCTGCTGTGCAAAGAAACGCACGACAACGTCATTCGTTTTGCGCCCCCGCTCATTATTACAAAGGAACAAATTGACGAGGCGATGATCACCATCAGAAAGGTAATGACAGCCGCCATTTCTGTATAGCGTAGACGAGAGTGGGAGAGGGCACGATGAAACGCTTTACGGTTGGTCTGATCAGTCTGGTTTTGCTTGTATGCGTGGCTGGTTACCTTTATGTGGAGTCTGTCTGGAATCCTTCGATGACCGCCACGCTTACGAGCAAAGTACACGCCATCAGCGCGAAACACGGGGGTTACGTTCCACTTGCTGACATTCCTAAATTTTTGCAGCTGGCGCTGATCGCTACGGAAGATCAGAATTTTTACCACAATATGGGGTTTGATGTGGAAGGCATCGCCAGGGCCGTGATCGCCGATGTGAGCGCCGGCAAATTAGTACAAGGAGCCAGCACCATCACGGAACAACTGGTTAAAGACATTTTTTTAACAGATCAAAAGTCAATCAGTCGGAAAATCAAGCAGATCGCCATAGCCATCATGCTAACCCAGCGCATGTCTAAAAACGAGATTCTCGGACTGTATTTGAACGAAGTGTATTTGGGTCACGGAGCATATGGCGTCGGTGACGCGGCCAAGGTGTATTTTCATCGTTCCGTGACTAACTTGACGCCAGCGCAGTGTGCGCTGATCGCCGGGCTGCCGCAGGCGCCGAAAGGATACGATCCACTGCTGCATCCGCAACTCGCCAAACAACGTCAACTAGAGGTTTTGCAGCGCATGGTCAGTGTCGGCGATATTTCAAAGGCGCGTTCCGAAACGATCGCAAAAGCGCCATTAGGATTTCCGTAAGGTTGGGAATAGGGCGACGATGACTGGATCCGATTTTGATCCTCCAGCTTCCCTCATCGCTTACAAAAAAGCGCACGTTCACCCAACGCAGCGGAGACCAGACTTCCATATGCCGCTCCTTGATCATGGCAACCACCTCTGCCATGACCATAGCACTTGAGATCAGCGAGAACTGTCGAACTAACGTGGCGAATGACAAGCAATTATCGACAAATCATAAACTTTATAATTATCGTTTTATTATTTCGAGCTATGTGTGATAGAATATGTAATGATGGCATGGTTTGTGGCGATAGGAGGGGATATTGACGATGATGGACGCAAAAGAAAAGACCTGGAGCTATACGATTCTTGGTGTAGCGGTGGTGTTAATGGCGTTGGTGATGGTGGCCTTAGGCTAACGGGAATCCGCTCGCCGTCAGGCGAACGTTTTGATACAATAAGATCGACTAACATAGATGCACGTTTTTGAGATGTAGGATGGCTAATTTGCGATAGTTAGATTCCCTTGGATCTATCCGAAGGGAGAAGGTCAGATTGTCGAGTGATTTTTTGGTTTCCACGATAAGGAGTGACTTAGCGTGAGTAAAGAATATCTTTCCATGTTCATTGATGAAACACGCGAACACTTACAAGCATGGTCAGACGGTATGATCAGCATGGAAAAGTCTGGAGACTTAACTGCAGTTGCCACTATTTTCCGTGCCGCTCACACCATAAAGGGCATGGCGATGACCATGGGCTATAAACACATGGGAGAAGTCACTCACAAAGCGGAAAATTTATTGGATGACTTGCGCAACAACAAGATCAAGATTACGACTCCAATTGTGGACGCACTTCTCCATGCGCTCGACATGCTGGAAATGTTGCTTGACGATATTGAAAGTACGGAAGAAGAATCAGATCGCAACATTCTACCGATTATTGACGAACTGAAGGCAGCCCACGAAGGTAGAGATTATGTATCGATAAGCGCCCCATCGGCAAATCATCATGTAGAGCCAGCGGCTGCACATGATGATTTGCCTGGCATCAACGATCAGGCTCTAATCCATAAAGTCGCAGAAAAGGCCATGGAGCAAGGATACCGCATCTATGAGATCGTGATTGGTTTTTCGAGTGATTGCGTGATGCCTTTAGCTAGGTTTGCGCAGTGGCTTCAGGTCATTGACCAAGACTCGTTGCTGCACACCGATCCTGACGCCACCATTTTAGATACAGGGGATTATTCTGGCGATATTACGGCAGTCATCGCATCCCGCGAAGACTTTGAAGCGGTTGGCGAGGCGCTTTCTTCTATTTCTTCCGAGATCATCGTCAGATCGATTAGCGAGTGGACAAAGAGTGAACAGAATACATACGTCAAAACGGAAAACCTGCTTCCAAAAGATGGACACATTACTGATGACGACCATGTAAAACGAGTCATCCAACAAGCGCTGAAGCAGGATTATCGTGTCTACGAAGTGGGGGTTTTGCTCGCTGAAACCTGTCAGATGAAGTCAGCTCGGATTTTCATGGTGTTTGAGGCGATCGGCGGCCAGAATCACTTGCTTTTTACCAAACCACACGTACAACTGATCGAAAAGGAAGAAATGAATCGGGATGTGCTGTTTGTGATTTGGACAAAGGAGGACTTGACGACTGTGCAGAAAGCCATTCAAAGCATTTCCGAAGTGGATATTGTGGAACTGCGCGAATGGGTCAAGGATGGCGATGAGACCCTACGCGGACCCAATCTGGCTCAAAAGTCTGATCAACAAAAAGCGTCGACTGCGGAGAAGCGCAAGATGAGTACGGTGCGGGTCGATACTGAGAAGTTGGACGACCTGATGAACCTTGTGTCGGAGCTGGCCATTGACAAGACGCGTCTGGAAAGGATTCGCACCGAAGTGCCTCATGTCGGGCTGTCTGAAACCGTCGATCACATGAGCCGCTTGTCAAGTCAGTTGCAGGAGTTGATCATGTCCATTCGCATGGTGCCTGTAGAAACGGTATTTAACCGTTTTCCGCGCATGGTGCGCGACACATCGCAACAACTTGGCAAAGAGGTTGAGTTTACGATCATTGGCCAGGACACCGAGCTTGATCGCACTGTGGTCGAAGAAATCGGCGACCCCATCATGCACATGCTGCGCAATTCGCTCGACCACGGCATTGAGAGCATGATGCAAAGGCGTGCCTCCGGTAAACCTGAAAGAGGCCACATTGAGTTGCGCGCCTACGCCGCTGGTAACCATGTTTTTATTGAGGTGGAAGACGACGGGCACGGCATTAATCGCGACAAGGTATTCAAGAAAGCCCTGGAAAAGGGCATCGTGAGCAGTTCGGAACACCTTACTGACCACCAAATTTTCCAGTTGATGTTTGCCTCCGGTTTTTCTACCGCCGATCAAGTCAGCGACTTGTCTGGGCGCGGTGTGGGTCTTGACGTTGTGAAGTCCAAGATCGAGTCCTTATCGGGCAAAGTGGACGTTTTTAGTGAAGAAGGCAAGGGCACTAAGTTTGTCATTCGACTGCCAATGACGCTGGCGATTATGGACGGGCTTATGGTGAAGATCGGCGACCACCCATACTTGATTCCGATTGGAAGCATAACGGAAACTGGCGTCTTGCGAAACACGCAATCGGTTAACGGTTCTGAAGTTGTGATTTGGCGCAATCGAGTCGTGCCCATCGTGCGCTCACGCAAAATTTTTAACGAACCCATCGTCAGTGATGAGGGATTTGTCGTATTTGTTAACCGTGGCGATAAAGTGGTAGGCATTGTGGTCGATGAACTGCTCGGTCAATTTGAGGTGGTACTCAAGACACTTGATCAACGCCTCAAAAAAATCCCTTACTTCGCAGGTGCCACGATCTTGGGAGACGGTGAAGTGTCCCTGATTATCGACGCAAACGCATTCATCGATTGACGCGGTAACCATGGATGAACTTGAATGAATGGACGGGAGGTTATGTTTTGAAAATCGTTACCTTTCGCATCAGCAGCGAGTTGTATGGACTGCCGGTGGACACCGTAAAATCGATTGAGCGCATACAGCCGATACGCCCTGTGCCGATGGCGCCGGAAAATATCGTCGGCATCATGAACCTGCGCGGTGTGGTCATGACGGTGATCGATTTGCGGGCAATGCTGAATATGCCCCAATCTGATTTTACACCGGATACCAGATTGCTTGTCATTAAGGATGTTTCCTATATCGTTGATGAGGCGATGGATGTGCTGGAAGCCGATTTGTCCCACACGGAGATGCAGGATGAAGATCACCCACTTGTGGAAGGCATTCTTCAGCAAGGCGACAAACTGATTGTCATGATTAAATCCGAAAGCCTGTAGATGTTACCGCTCGAAAGAGTGACTCAATCAATAACGGGTCATCGTTGAGAGATCGCGTCCTCGAAAAGCGCAACCTAAGTTGCTGCGCCCACTTCATCGCCTCCACGTCGAGGTCGTACAACACCTCTAGGTGGTCGGCGATGAACCCGAGGGGACAAACCACTATATGGTCGTAACCCTGCTCCCCTACCTCTCGCATCACTTTCGGCAATTCAGGGTCTAGCCACGGTTCTTGCGTCCTGCCAGCACTTTGCCACGCGAATCTCCAGTCCTTGATCTCTGCTTTCTTGGCCAGCTGCTCACAGTGATCCATCAACTGCGAAGGATACGGATCCTGCGTTTTTAAGATCCGTTTTGGCAGACTGTGAGCGGTAAACACCACCATTACCTTTCCCGCCATGGCAGACACCGCTTCCTGAAGTCGGATTGCGAGCGCCTCGTTTAAGGGTTCTTGACGATACCAGTCGCGAACGAACGTCATCGTCATCCCAAGCGCCTCCGCCTTTTGTTGCGCTTCCTCAATATACACGCCCACGCTGTATGCGGAGTAATGGGGGGCGAGTACGATTCCCACCGCTTCTAAAACCCCTTCGTCCGCCATTCGCGCTACCGTTTCAGAAATAAAAGGCTGAATGTGCTTATAGCCGACGTAGACATTGACTGCGTCGTCAGATGCACCCGCACTTTCCCGCAATCGCAGCGCTAACCCCGCTGCCTGACGCGCTGTGATCTCAGACAACGGGGACGACCCGCCAATCGCGCGGTATCGCCCCTGCAGTTCCTCAAGTTGTGCCACTGTCGGCGGATTTCCTCTCCTGATGTGCGTATAGTAACGCCCAATCTCTTCCATTGAAGCTGGGGAACCGTAAGCCATCAGCAGAACCGCTTTCCTGTCCGCAATCATGCAAATTCCTTCCTCGCGTTGATCACACGCCCACTGTATTCTCCGACAAATCGAGTCAGATTTTTGAGTACCTCGGGGTTCACCTGCGGCAAGACACCGTGCCCCAAGTTAAACACAAACCCCGGCTGAGCGACAGCTTCGTCAACAATCGCGCGCGCCCGTTCCTCAATGACAGGCCAAGGGGCGAATAAGAGAGCGGGATCCAGGTTCCCTTGCAACGCAACCTTCCCTTGTGTGCGTTGGCGTGCGACAGGGATAGGCACACGCCAGTCGATCCCCACGGCACTCGCCCCTACCTCGGCAAAGTCGCCGAGCAACTCGCCCGTATTGACACCAAAATAAATACTCGGCACACCCAAGTCTTGCAGACCGGCAAAGATCTTTTGCATGACAGGCAATACGTGCTGCCTGTAATCGACTGGCGCCAGACTCCCCACCCAACTGTCAAACACCTGCACCGCGTCAGCGCCCGCTTTTACCTGAGCGCGTAGGTACGTGACGATCAGTTCGCCAAGTTGTTCCATCAACAACGACCACGCTTTTGGATCCTGATGCATCATGGTTTTGGTCCTTAAGTAATCCCGCGACGGGCCGCCTTCGATCATGTAGCTGGCAAGCGTAAAAGGCGCCCCCGAAAAACCGATCAGCGGCACTTCAAGTTGGGTTTTCAGCAACTGGATCGTTGCGAGAACGTGCGGCAGATCCATGTGCGGGCGAATTGGCCGCAAAGCCTGCACATCGCTAAGGCCGCGAATCGGGTTGGCGATCTCCGGCCCCCTGTCTTTGACGAGCGAATACTGGACGCCAATCGGCCCGAGCGGAATCATGATATCGGAAAAAAGAATCGCCGCGTCCACGCCGAGTTGCTCGACCGGTAAGCGCGTTACCTGCGCGCAAAGCGCAGGATTTAAGCAAATCTCCTCCAGCGTATGGGTCTTCCTGATCTCCCTGTACTCGGCCTGATAGCGTCCCGCCTGGCGCATGTACCACACAGGCAACCGCTCCACTTTCTCACGTCTTAGCGCACGCAAAAACACGTCATTGTTCAGCATCTGATAACTCCTTTTTGCACAACATACCTTCTATAGCCTACTCTTCATGGCGCAAAAGCTCAACTTCCCGACTTTGCAAGTTGATCCAACCCATTCACTGCGATATGATAATCACGATCATTTAGCGAGGAGGCAAGCATGTGCCTTCCTTATCCCCGCAAACCCTGCAGGTTGTAAGCACACTGGTGATTGTGGTGGTAGCACTGCTCATCATCTTGATCCGCATGAAGGCGGCGAAAAGGCCGACTTCTGCGAAAAAAATTCTGATTCCGCCGCTTAGTATGTCGACTGGGTTCCTGATGTTTCTGTTTCCGATCATGCGGATTCGTTTGTTATATGCGCTCGCAGCGTTACTTGTCGGCCTAGTGTTTTCGATCCCACTCATCACCAGTTCCAAAATGTTTCGCGGCGACGACCACCACGTGTACCTCAAGCGTTCCCCGACATTTGCCGCCGTGTTGCTGAGCCTGTTGGTCGTGCGCGTTTTGCTCCACTCCTATATTGAGCAATGGATCACAGTTCCACAGACGGGCGCCGTTTTTTTCATTCTCGCCTTTGGCATGCTGCTGCCGTGGCGGATCGCAATGCTCCTCACGTACCGCAAACTCACTCGCCATGAGCGCGAGTTTTTTAAGAAGCTGATGGAGAACTAATTTATGCCCAACCGAGCGCAAAGTAAAACGCCAATGCGACCCCTCCTGCGAGCAACGCGGGCAGCAACAGCGGCCGCGCCAGCGCCATCACTGGCCGATCAAGAACGAGTGCCAGCGTGGCGGTGTTGTCGCTCAGCGGCGATGCAAATCCACCCAGCGTCCCGCCCGCAAAGATCGCAGCCAGCGTAAATACCAGCGACACGCCCGTGGCCGTAGTCAGCGAAACCGCAATCGGTAGAAGCAAACCCCATACCCCAAAGGTGGAACCCAAAAAATACGACAAGACCGAGGCCGTCGCAAACAGCAGCGGCAACACGAACGGACGCGGCAGCTTTGCACCAAGCGCAGCCGTCACCCAGTGTGTAAAGCCAAGCGCCGTGGCCACGCCTGCGACCGCCCAAACAAGAGTCAAGAGCAACACAACCGGCATCATTTCGTTGCCGCCTGCGAGCGCCGCTTTGGTCAAGTTGCCAAATGACTCGCCGCGAATTCGCAAAAACAACATTGACACCGCCAGCGTTGCGAACAGCGCCTGCATCATCGCCTTGCTGGCATCGGCATGCAAAAACGAACCCATCAGGCTGTGCGCATACGAAACGCCGCTGAAGTAGGTAAAGACAAGGGTGAGCGCCCACAGCAGGATCATCGGCACGAGAAAGTGGAGGACGTGTGGCGCCGTTGTCGATTCGATCACCTGTGATCTGACCGCCATCTGGTGTTCCCCAGATCCGCCAACGCCAAGCGCCCCCCACTCTCCCTGCAGCGACAATTGACCGACGCGCACAGCCATTGTGCGCGGCCGCTGCGCTTTTTTTTCGCGCGTAAAAAAACTCTGCCACACCCCCCACAGGAGGATCGCCCAAGCAAAAAAATTAAACGGCAGTGTCGCCAAAAACAACGAATACGCGGATCCAGCATAGTGAACGGAGTGCGCGGCAAGCGCACACAGTCCCACCATATAGCCGACAAAGATCGTACCCAGCGGCAGCAAAGCGGCAATTGGAGTAGCGGTGGCCGTTAACACCACGCCCGCGCGTAGGGCGTCAGCGGCGTTCTTCGCCAGTCCCTTAGAGAGCAAGGGGCCGATCGCGAGAATACGAAAGTCGGGCGCCATCGCCGTCCACAGCGACGACAGCCATAATACCCCGTACGCTCGCCTGCGCGTGCGCGTCCACGGTTCCAACCAGTGAATAAACCCCTGTATTCCACCAGACGCCCGCAACAACCCGATGAACGCGCCAAACAGATACAAAAACACAAGCAGATGCAGATTCCCCGGTACCAACAGTTCCAGGTACAGATAGTGAAGCAGCGTGTCAAGCATCGGCATGATGCTTGGCGTGAGCAGCCATGCGCCTATGACCAGTCCTATGCCAAGCCCGATCAGCACTTGCTTCGTCCATAACGAGATCACAATCACAACGACCAGCGGAATCATCGACACCCAGTTCGCAGTCACGTTGTTGCCCCCTTCAGGGGTATTTTGACGTAACCGCGAGTGCATTATCCCTCAGTAACCCCGTTTTCGGTCAACCACGCCTTCCAGCGCCAATCCTTGCAAATCGCGCAGGTAGTTGTCATAAAAAAAGCGACTGACATCGCGAATCCTGCTCGGTCCTGCGATGTGCGGTGTGATGTATACGTTTGGAAGGCTCCAGAATGGATGGTTCTGCGGCAGCGGCTCTTCTTCGAACACGTCCAGCACAGCCGCCCGCAGTGCGCCCGCCTGCAACCGCGACAACAGCGCCGCCTCGTCCACCGTGCGACCGCGCCCGATATTGATCAGTATCGCATCTTGTTTGAGCGCCGCCAGCACCGCCTCGTCGACGACACCTTCCGTTTCCTGCGTCAACGGCAAAACCACGACCAACACGTCCACTTTTGTGGCAAATGCGAGCCACGCTGACGGAGAAAAGTGTTCATCGACCAAGTCTCGCTGACACCCTGATCGACTGAGGCCGATCACATTCATGCCAAACGCCCTGCCGATGCGTACGACTTCCTTGCCAATCGAGCCCAATCCCGCTACTCCAAGCGTCTTGCCTGCGAGGGTGGCCACCCTTTTCGGCTTCCATTCCCGCGTCCGCTTGGCATCAAGGAAGCGATCTACCTCATGATACTCATGCAACAGCCAAGTGAACACGTACTCTGCCATATCCTTGCCAAACTGACCGACTATCCTCGTCAGCGCAACCCGCTCAGGCAACCGGTTCGCCACTGCGTCTACGCCCGCCCCCATCCACTGTACCCAGCGCAGATTGGGCATGCGCTGATAAAGCTCCGCCGGAAAGTTCCACGCCAGCATGACCTCTGTCATGTCTAGCCACGCGCTGGCCGTCGCCACATCGCGCGCGACGGCCACCCGTTCCAATCCTGCTGTAATGAGAGCCTGTGCGTAACGATCCGCCTGCGTTTCGTGATACACGAGAATGAGCGGCTCGGATCCATGCGGCACGACCTTCATCGCATCATCTCCCTCCACATTTTGATCATCAATTCTTGCTCAGATGGCAACTTCACTTCTGAGTGTTGTACGGGATCGATCCAACGGCAGTCGTCGACTTCTTCGTTACGGCGAAACGGCTGGATGTCCACGGCTTCACAAAGCACCGCGACATCAAACGTCGTCGGCGTTTCAAACACCCCCAACACCTTAATCGCCCGCGCTTGAATGTTGGCTTCTTCCCGCAATTCACGCTCCACTGTGAGATAAGGGTGTTCGTGACGCTCCTTGACGCCACCTGGAAACCTCCACGTATACCTTCGTCCATACGTATGATGCAAAACGAGCAAACGCCCAGCGTCATTCGATACGAGCGCCACCACCCCGATCACGTATTTGGGTTTAATCCAGTACACCACAAGATGGGAAAGCGATTGCGGCAACGCACGATAAACCGCCACAACCATTTTGCGCCAAACTTTCCCTATGCTAACCAACTCGTTGACCTCCCACCGATTGTCCAACCAAATCACCCGGATCTCTTATCCCAAGTGAGTGGCATCATTGTGAATGATTCCGTATACTAAGGCTACATGATGCAATTTCATAGTTAGGGGCAACCATATGGACAAGCGGTACTACAGTATCAGCGAGGCAAACTCCCTGCTCCCGCAAATCTCAAAAACCATGGAAGCACTGAAAAGGGCGCGCGAAGACATCGCCATTCGCCGCCTATACATTGATCGGAAAAAGCGCGAGCAACCATCGAGCGACCCAGATCGTTTTTTTACTGAAGAAACAGAGATTGAATTTGCGGTCATGGCGGCGCGGCAACAAATTGACCACCTGCTCAGCCAATCGATCGAGATTAAGGACATTGACACGGGACTCGTCGATTTTTTGACTGTCGTCAATGGCGAGGAGGCCTACTTGTGCTGGCGCTCGGGCGAACCGGAAATTCTCTACTGGCACGGTATCGCGGACGGTTACAATCACCGCAAACTGCTCGACGAGTTGCAAGGATAATCGTTCTTGCATCAAGAAAAATGAAAATAGGGATTGTGCATCCTTTCCTCGCCGATGGTCGATTCCTCTTCGTGACCGGGATAGATCGCAACTCGATCGGGCAGCGGCCAGATCTTGTACTGCAACGACTGCATGAGTTGCTCGATGTCCCCGCCCGGCAAATCCGTTCTGCCGATCGTTCCCGCAAATAACGTGTCACCCGTGAACAGCACATCTTCACGTTCTTCGTATAGGCATACACACCCTGGGGTGTGACCGGGGGTTTCCAGCACGCGAAAACGATACGAACCCACTTCGAGTACGTCGCCATCGCGCAAGTATCGATCCGGTGCCCTACTGGGTACAGAGCTTCCAAACAGGCTTTTCGTGATGTGAGGGAGCTGCAACAGCGTTTCCACATCACGCTCGTGAAGGTACAGCGGTACGCCGTATAGATCCCGCATGCGTTCATTGCCGAGTACATGGTCATAGTGCGCGTGGGAATTGACGATGCTGACCACTCTCAAATCATGCTCTCGAACAAACTCAATCACTTCGGTCATCTCTTCGTCACCCGGATCGAGGATCATGACAGCGCCACCGGGTTCTCCCACCACATAGGTATTCGTATACAGTTCATTAATGACAAGACGCTCGATCAGCATTGCCCAGCTCCTCCCGAAATCCGACTTGTGAACGCAGTTATAAGTGTTCCGTGTCTAGCCATAGTGTAACCGGTCCGTCATTGGCAAGTTCCACATCCATCATCGCGCCAAAGCGACCGGTTTGCACAATCAACCCACTTTCCCGCAACAATTGGTTGAACTCTTCGTAAAGCGCCTGCGCAAATTCTGGCTTGGCCGCCGCCATGTAATTCGGTCGCCTGCCCTTACGCGTATTCCCGTACAACGTAAACTGCGAAACCGACAAAATCATCCCGCCAACGTCAAGACAAGAGTCGTTCATCTTGCCATCCGGGTCTTCAAATATGCGCAGGTTGAGAATTTTTTCCGCCGTATACGTCAAGTCGGGCTTAGCGTCCGAGTGTGTAAAACCGACAAGCACCAGCAACCCGCGTCCAATCTCCCCGACCACTTCTTGTCCCACCCGCACACGCGCATAACGCACCCGTTGCACCACCGACCGCATGACCACGACGCCCCTTCATTGAATCACACGCCTGACCGCATAAATGTCCTTTAAACGCTTGATGCGATCCACCACCTGACGCAGGTGATCCACGTTGCGAATGCTGATGCTGAGGTGAATCGTCGCCATTTTGCGTTTGTCCGCCTTGCCGGAAACGGCAGTGATGTCGGTCTTGGTTTCGACCACGGCGTTCATCACTTCGTTAATCAATCCCCGGCGATCAAGCGCCGTCACCTCAATATCGACGTTGTACGACTGGCTTAATGACTGTTCCCATTCCACCTCTAGGATGCGAGACCCTTCTTCGATCAGCGCCTGCACATTCGGGCAGTCCGTCCGGTGTACCGACACCCCCCTGCCCCGCGTGACAAATCCAGTGATATCGTCGCCTGGAACAGGATTACAACAACGTGAAAACCGCACCAGCACATTGTCGATGCCTTTAACGCGAACGCCAAGTCGGTTCTTATTAACGTCTTTTTTTTTCAGTTCGCGCTCCCGATCCTTATCGCGCACAGGAACGGCGGAGAGCGCTTCGACCGTGTCCATGGCTGGTTCGTCCTTGCGAATCCGCTCCAGGATGCGAGTCATCGCCTGGATCGGCGACACAGTGCCATGACCAATCGCGGCGAACAAGTCTTCGCTTTTATTGAAGTTCAGCTTACCCAAAACATCCGGCAAGTACTGCGCGATCACCGTGTGCGGATCGAGGCGATGCTTGTGGATTTCTTTTTCCAACAACTCCCGGCCTTTTTCAACGTTTTGATCGCGCCGTTCCTTTTTGAACCACATTCGAATTTTTTGCCGCGCTTGCGACGTTTGCGCGATCTTCAGCCAATCCTGACTGGGGCCATACGACAGCTTGGAGGTCATCACCTCGACGATATCGCCAGTGTGAAGGCGTGTATCGAGCGTGACGATGCGCCCGTTCACTTTCGCGCCAACGCAGCGGTTGCCGACATCCGTGTGAATGCGGTACGCAAAATCAATCGGACAGGAGCCGGCAGGTAGCTCAATGACGTCTCCTTTGGGCGTAAACACAAACACCTGGTCTGCGAACAGATCCATTTTGAGCGTTTCTAGAAACTCCTGGGCATCGCGAAGATCCTGCTGCCACTCGATCATTTCGCGGAACCAGGCGAGCTTTTTCGCAAATGTTCCCTGCGTCGACTGCAGGTTGCCAGCGCTTGCCTCTTTGCCGTAATTCTGTTCCTTGTAAATCCAGTGCGCAGCGATGCCATATTCCGCTGTTCGGTGCATCTCCCAAGTTCGGATCTGAATTTCGAGCGGTTCGCCGTTCGGTCCGACCACCGTGGTATGCAGGCTTTGATAAAGATTGGGTTTCGGCATTGCGATGTAGTCCTTAAACCTGCCTGGAACCGGCTTCCACATGGTATGCACAATTCCCAACACCGAGTAACAGTCCTTGACGCTATCCACAATCACGCGAACGGCAAACAGGTCGTAGATCTCATTGAACTCTTTCTTTTGTTCTTTCATTTTGCGGTAGATGCTGTAAATGTGCTTGGCGCGACCAGAAATCTCCGCGACCACATTCAACTCGCCTAGTTTGCCGCGCAGGACGTCGATCACCTGCTGGATGTACTTTTCCCGTTCGCCACGCTTTTTCGCCATGATGTTGACGATCCTGTAATACTGCTGGGAATCGATATAACGCAGGGCAATGTCCTCAAGTTCCCATTTGATCGTCGACATGCCCAGACGATGGGCAAGCGGCGCGAAGATCTCCAGGGTCTCTTCCGCTGTTTTGCGCTGCTTCTCGGGCGTGCGATACTTGAGGGTGCGCATGTTGTGCAAGCGATCCGCGAGGCGAATCAGCGCCACGCGAATATCTTTGGCCATCGCCAAAAACATCTTGCGCAGGTTCTCCGCCTGCTGTTCTTCGCGCGATTCAAAACGCAGGCGCTTGAGCTTGGTCACGCCGTCGACCAGGTGCGCAATCTCCGCTCCGAACTGACGGATCAATTCTTCATCGGTCACCTTCGTATCCTCAATTACGTCGTGCAACAGAGCGGCGGCGAGCGTCATCGAATCGAGCTGGAGGCCAGCAAGTATTTCCGCCACAGCGACAGGGTGTATAATGTAGTCTTGGCCTGAGCTACGCTTTTGTCCGCGATGGTGCAGTTCGGCATACATGTACGCCCGCACCAGTAGACCAAGTTCCGCAGCCGTCAAATATGGTACCTTTGGGAATAGCTTTTTCAGAGCCTCTTGCGCCCGATCTACACTGACAGGTACCGCATCTACAGGCACTTCATTGTCGACACTGATATCTTCATCGAGTCCCCGATCCAACGACTTGGCTTCCACACTGGCCACCCCCTCTCTAAGCGACGATCCCATACGACGCCGTTCGGTCGATCAGTACTCGTACCGCACGAGCGACAGCGCATCATACCCTTCGATGCGCACCCGTCCCTGTAAAGCGACAAGCTCAATCAAAAAACCAAAACCCGCGATTGCCGCACCCGACCTTTCCACTAATTGTGCGACCGCATTGACCGTACCGCCCGTCGCAAGCAAATCATCGACAATCAGAACGCGATCCGTCGCCGCTAATGCGTCGGCGTGAATTTCGACGTGATCGTGCCCGTACTCCAGATCATACGCCAACGACAGCGTCCGATCAGGCAGTTTTCCCTGTTTGCGAACGGGCACAAATCCAACGCCTAGCGCATAGGCGACAGGTGCCCCGACAGCAAATCCACGCGCCTCCGGTCCCACCACTACCGTCGCCCCCCGCGAATTGCCATAGTCAGCCAGACGATCCACTGCATAACGAAACGCAGTCGGATCTTTGAGCAGTGGCGTTATATCCTTAAAACTGATACCAACTGTAGGAAAGTCTTCAATCACTCGAATGTGATCTTGTATCTTCAACGCACAACACCTGATTTCCTCATTATACCTGACGCTGCTTTGCTTCGGCAATTGAATTTTACTATATATTATAAATACGGATTGATGTGAACCAACACTTCTTGTACGCGAGGAAATTTTTGCATCATGGAGTGCTTAACCGCACGCGCAATTTCGTGACCAGCCAACACGGTGAGTTCTGGATCGACGCTGATGCGCACATCGACCACCAGGTAGGTGCCGTGAGAACGGGCACGCACGCTATCGACGCGGCGAACGCCATGAATGTCGTAGATCATTGTTTCCATTTCCGAAGTTTCTTCTGACGTCAACACTTGCTCCAGCAGGGACGTGTAGGACTCCACCGCCATTTTGTATCCCATGTGCGCAATCAGGATCGACACGACCAGTGCGGCAAGCGGGTCGGCGTAAAACAAAATTCGCACCTGCCACCACGCGCCTAAGAGCGCGATCCCGATGCCGACCGCCGCGGCGAGGGATGCGTACACGTCCGACCTGTGATCTTTCGCGCCCGCAATCAGTGCCGGAGAGTTGATTCTTTTGCCGATGCGAATTTGGTAACGATACACCACCTCTTTGCTGATGACGGCAAAAACGGCAGTCGCAAGCGCCCACACATCCGGTTCCGGAGGAGGCAGGAAAAACTGCCGCACGGCGGAAGACGCGACTTCGAACGCAGCCAAAATCAACAAAACGGCCACCAGACTGGCGGCCACAATTTCCGCCTTTCCGTGACCGTATGGGTGATCCTTGTCGGCTGGGCGTCGTGCGACGCGCATGCCGACAAGCACTGCGAACGAGCCAAACACATCGGCGCCGCTGTGAACCGCATCAGCAATCAACGCCTGACTGTGAACCAACAGTCCCACTGTGCCTTTCAAAACGGTCAAAAAAATGTTGAAATAAAGACTAAATCCCGCCATTTTCCCGGATTCGTTCCGAGGTTCTCGCCGCCCAACGACGTCTTTCCTGCTGTTCATTTTATGCCACCGCGCGCTTTTTCTTACTTTTACCGAATGATCGGCTACGCCACACCACCCACAACGGGCTGGCGATAAAGATCGACGAATACGCACCGCTGACAAGACCGATCAAAAGCGCAAACGTAAAGTTATGGATCGAGCTGCCGCCAAACAAGAATAAGGTGATGGCCGCAAACAGCACGGTCAACACCGTGTTAATGGAGCGTGTCATCGTCTGCCAGAGCGAATGATCCACAAGTTCTTCCAACTCTCGCAGCGTTTTGACCTTCGCCGCCTTCATGTTTTCGCGGATGCGGTCAAAAATGACGATGGTGTCGTTGATCGAGTACCCGACAATCGTCAACACCGCCGCAATAAACGGCAAGTCAACCTGTATCCGCAACAGCGCAAAAAAGGAAATCACGATAAACGCATCGTGCAACAGCGCGACAATCCCCGACACAGCAAAACGGTACTCGAAGCGGATCGCCACATAGACGACAATGCCAAGCGAGGCCAGTGCCACCGCCCAGATGGCGGTTTGCGATTGTTCCTTAGCGATCATCGGGTCGACCGAAGAAAACTCTGCCGGCACCAGCGCTTTCGGAAATTCCTTGTGCAGCGCCGTGTTAATCGCCGCTTCCTGAGTGGCGGTCAGCGTCGTCCCGAGCCGCACCACCGCCGTTTGACCGTTTGTACCGGCGCTCGTCACCGCACCCGTCGGAACACTTAGCCCCACCGTGGAAAACGCCTGCTGCACCTGGGCGCTCCGGAATGACTGGTTAAGCTGAACCTGAATCTGTGCGCCCGCCTTAAAATCCGTGCCAAGGTTCAGACCAAAAATCAGCATGACAATGATTCCGGCCAACGTAATCGACCCCGACAACAGGAAAAACCACTTTCTTCTTGTGACAATCGCAAATCTCACTTGCTTGCGGCCACCTTTCTCTTCGCGCCGTACAGCCACGAGTTTTTCACCAGATTGGCGCGCGTCAAAAGCTGCAACAGTGTACGGCTCAGGAACACCGCCGTCATCAGACTAACGAGAATGCTCGTGATGAGCGCCACGCCGAATCCGCGTACATCGCCCGTTCCATACCAGTACATCACGATCCCCGCGATCAGCGTCGTGACGTTGGCATCAAGGATGGTGCGCAGCGCCTTGCGTTGCCCCGACACCACCGATGACTGCAAAGACTTGCCGTTCCGGAGTTCATCCTTAATGCGCTCGTACGTGATGATGTTGGCGTCGACCGCCATGCCGATGCCCAGCACAAGCGCCGCAAGGCCGGTCAGCGTCAGTGTCACCTGCAAACCCGCGAAAACAGCGATGACCAGATAAATGTAAGCGCAAAGCGAGAGTACCGCGACCACTCCTGGCAACCGGTAAATCAGGATCATAAACACGAAAATCAGGATCACAGCGACCAGCGCCGCAATCAGCGTCGCGTGCAGGGCAGCTTGTCCCAACGACGGCCCCACGGTCATCGACGACAGTTCGTGCAGCGGCAAAGGCAGTGCGCCAGCGTTCAACAGCTTGGCCAAATTCACCGCCTCCTGAACGGACGGACTGCCTTGAATGACCGCATTCCCCCCTGAAATCACCGATTGGATCGTTGGATCGTCGATCATCTTGTTGTTAAGCCAGATTGAAACCCTCTGATGCAAGTACTTCTGCGTGATCGCCTCAAACTTCGCCGCATCCTTAAAGGTGATCGCGACATCCGGCGCTCCTGTCGTCGGATCTGCCTCGTAATGGGCGTTGTCCTTGACGTCCTTGCCCGTCATCAGCACCTGACCTGTCGGCGACTTGAACGCGAGGTTGGCCTCCTGCGACAAAAACTGCCGCGCCTGCAATTGATTGAACTTGCCCGCTAAGTCCACGCGCACGCGGTTGCCGTTCTCCACCTGGATCTGCGGCTCCGAAACCCCGAGTACGTTAATGCGATTGCTAAGCGCCGCCACCGTGGCCGTAATGTCACTCGTCGTCACCGTTTGCCCGTTGCTGCCAATCTGGTACAGGACGTCAATCCCGCCTTGCAGGTCAAGCCCCAAAGGGATCCTGGTATACAACATTTTGCTTGTCGAAAAAATAATGCCGAAAATCAACACGACCAACACAAAAAAAGTCGTGAGGCGTCCCCACTTGATCATGGCGTACCTCCTAGACATTCTTCACAACATGACTACGATACAATCTTTTGGGGTAGGTTGCAATGTCGTTTGATTTTAATTTATATCGTTCAGCAAATCCTCCAGCGACTCGGACACGCCGCGGGATGCCGCTTTCTGCAAGTCGTAGTTTTTGATCGCCTGCACTTGCAACGCCAAAATCGCGCCCACCAACTCGTGCAAACGGCGCGGACGGTTCTTCTTCAGTTGCTGAAAATACTTCCATATATCTATAGGTCTGATGTTTTCGTAGCCCAGAAAAGCGAATTCGCGCGACTTGTCTTGTAACAGTTCAAACATATCCAG
This sequence comes from Bacillota bacterium, assembly GCA_021846165.1. GTDB lineage: Bacteria > Bacillota > Bacilli > Alicyclobacillales > SLC66 > JAJZCL01. The sequence goes on from JAJZCL010000003.1 coordinate 37,063, forward strand.
ATCCGGTTCGCCTTCCAGCAAGTTAGGCACCTCGACGACCTCCACCAACACGCCTTCCTCAACAGTCGACGCACTTGCTAACGCTGCCAGATCGCGTGCTTTTTGCGCCAGTGGATGCTCAAGGCGCAGTGGCTCGACGCTCGCGACTGGAATGGAGTCAAACTTCAGGACGAAAGGTTCTTCCTCATTTTGCGCCGCCGTCGTCAGCCACAAGTCGCCGTCGTCAATCGCCTCGTCGCCCAAAACGACCTCGTCAACCAAAGCGACCTCGTCGCCCAAAACGACCTCGCCAACCAAAGCGACCTCGTCGCCCAGAGCAGGTTTCGCAACGACCATCGACGCCGTCCCGTCCGCCTGCGCGAGTGTCCCCGCTTCCCGCCTTTGAAACACCACGCGCTTCGCCCCCGCGGTCTGATTCACCGCACCTTCTGATTGCGCACTGTCCTGCCGCGTGTCAACGTTCCGTCGCCCGCCGAACACCTTGACCACACCGCGCACTGGTGCGCCTTCAGAAAAATTGGCGCCGTCCCGCTCCACCATCTTCGCCACTCACTTCCTTGTCTGTCTATTTTCCCACCAAACGAGAGCTTCCTCAAGCGGAAGCCGGACTAACTTGACAAGCTTTTTCATAGACTCCAGTGATGTCGATTCTGCAAACGAGGTGCTTGCCCCCATGATCCGTCAGTCATTCGCGAAAGGCGCCAGCGTACTGATCGCGGCGAGTCTAGTCACGCGCGTGCTGGGTTTTGTGTATCGCATCTTTCTCACTCGCCTGATCGGAGCAGAAGGAATCGGACTGTTTCAAATGGTGTTCCCACTTTTGACGCTCGCGCTCACCCTCGTTACCGCCGGCATGGGTGTCGCCGTGGCGAAAATCATCGCGGAAATCCAGATCGTCGGCGACCGCAGGCGCCTCTCGCAAGTGATGACCCTTGCCACAACGATCACGCTCGGACTCGCGCTCGTCGGAACGGGCCTGCTGTTCGCATTCGGTCACGCCCTGGCGATCCGGATCTTTCCCGATCCACGCGCCTACATCCCCTTTATCACGCTCATCCCAGTGCTGACCGTGATCGCCCTGTCATCGGTGCTGCGCGGCTACTTTCAAGGGTTGCAACAGATGTCGACGCCGTCCGTCGCTTCCATTATCGAAACTGCCGTTCGCATTGCGGCGGTCTGGGCCATAGCCACACTCTCGTTGCAAAAAGGCCTCGCCTATGCGGCAGCCGGCGTGTCTGCCGGCATGATCATCGGCGAACTGTCGGGACTCGTGTATATGTATGCAGTATATCGCAAAAAAGGCGGCATTCGCACCTTGCCGTTGCCGACCTTTACCGGGCGCACCGAGTCGTGGCGAGGCAGTTTGCGAGCACTCCTGCAACTCGCCATACCCGTCACCCTTAGCCGCTTGCTCGGTTCACTCGCGTTCGCGATCGAACCGATCCTCGTCACACGCTCCCTGCACAGCATGGGCTATGCGGCACCGCTCGCCACGCAGATGTACGGCGAGTACAGCGGCATGGCGGTGCCATTGCTGCTGTTCCCCACCGTCATCACCTACTCGCTTGCGGTGCAACTCGTGCCCGCCGTGTCCGAGGCGCTGGCCGCCAAAAACAGACGACTTGTCGAAAGAAGGTTATACCAGTCCTTTCGCGCCACCGCCATCGTCGGATTGCCGTCGTCGCTCGTGCTGACGCTGCTTGCGACGCCGCTTTGTTTCGCCTTGTTCCACCACGCCCAAGTGGGGCGACTACTCGCGATCATGGCGCCAGCCGGCTTCCTGCTGTACTTGCAGGCGCCGCTCTCCGGCATCTTGCAAGGCATCAACCGCGCCGGCATCGCGATGCGCAACTCTCTCATTGGCGCGGCTGTGAAACTAATCGCTATCTACCTGCTCATTACCCGCCCCGGCATGGGCGCCGAAGGCATCGCCTGGTCTGTCGCCATTTCCGTCGTCGTCACGACGTTTTTGCACATCGCCTCCGTCCATCGTCACGTTGGGTTCTACGTCGACGCGATCGATACCGCAAAACTCCTCGTCGCAACCTTAGTCACCGGCGTGTACCTTCACTTCGCATGGCTCCACTCCGCCTTCCTCAACAACTTAGGCCAACAACTCCTGCTCGTCATCAGCAGCGGTTTGACTCTTTACCTGCTCCTGCTGCTCACCATGCGCTCGCTCACCTCGCACTCGTTCCTCCGCATCCCCGTCGTCGGCAGACCGCTTGCAAGGTGGATCAGGCTGATTCCGTTCGTCAGGTAAGAGAACTCACAAGGTCGGGTTGTCCATCCGATCTTGACTCTTGTTGTCAAGTCGATCCACATGCAGAGTTTTGCCGTCCCAACCCGCGTAAAACACCTCTTGCGGAGAATGGTAACCGAGCATGGTCAACTGCTCCAGCAACCAGCGCGGGGACTTCTGGATGGCGGTCAGCTTGTCATAATCGATCTGCCCGTCTACAATAAGCGAAGTCGCCATTTCGAGCGGGCTTGTCACCACACTCAGGTCGCTTGGCGTGACGGGTTGTTTTTCTGCCTTCGGAAACACCGACAGCTTACCGGACGTTTCTAGAATGGCAAACTCCACGTCGGCGACACGACTGATGTTTTTTTCCCGCAATTGCATCAAAAGATCGTTCATACTATAGCGCGTGCGCTTCATTTCGCTGTCGTTGATCTTGCCTTTCGCAATCAGAACCGTCGCCTTGCCCTCAATTAAGTCGTGCATGCGGCGGCTTTTTAGCGACAAAAACGCCACACCGATTTGCAGCAACACGAGCATGACGATGACAAACGCCCCGTGCCAAATTGGCAGCTTCGTATCCTGCAGGGACACGGCGGAAATTTCCGCGATCATGATCGACACGACAAGATCAAAGATGGACAGTTTGCCGATTTCCCGCTTGCCCATGACGCGCAGCGCCACCAGCACGAAAAAGTATGTGAAAATCGTACGGGTCAACAACATCCAGAGCATTTTCCTCAACCCCCACTGCAAACGCTGACCCTTAGTATGAGGAGGAACCGCCATGCGAATTCGCGGCAACGACAAAATCGCCGACTACCTCGAACAAGGTGCGGCCATTCTCCATCTGTCGCCGCAACCGATCCCCTTGGAACTTGCGGCGCAATTCACTGAGCGACGCCTAGAAATCGGGTGCGGCAAAGGCGCGTTTCTGGCGCAGATTTCCACTCTGCACCCTGATGTTCTGTTCGTCGGCATCGACAAATTCGTGCCGATTGTCGCACGCGCGGCGGCACAGGCGGCTAAAAGAGAGCTGATCAATGTTCGCATCTATAAAGCAGACATCTCAAGCGCACCTGAGTTTTTACCGGCACGGTATTTTTCGGTCATATACCTTAATTTTTCCGATCCATGGCCAAAGCGCAGGCAGGAAAAACACCGCCTCACGCACCCGCGCTTGCTCGCGCTCTACGAGCGACTATTGACGCGGGGAGGCACGCTTGAGTTCAAGACCGACAACGCGGAGTTTTTCGCATGGAGTTTGAGATCTTTAGAAAAATCAGGCTGGCAAATGCTCGAAGTGGACGAGAACG
>JAJZCL010000004.1 GCA_021846165.1 Bacillota bacterium
ACGAGTGCTTGATTCCCCACTTTATACGGCTTAAATACGCCCGGAATCGCGATGCTAGCTCGCACCGCCTCGTGAATCGGCCCGCTTGTAAACGTCACCCGTTCGCCCTTCTCCAGGTCGGTAGCGACGATGGCAAACGGCAAGTTCGTTTCCTCAAAATTCCTGTCTTTTGTCAACAGTCGGATCAGCTGATGAAACCGTTCTCCAGCCAGCATTCCAAAGCGTGGAAACGTGACATCCAGCCACTGCGACACAGGCAGGTGGCAAGCCAGTTGCTCGATCCGCCGAATCGGCGCGCCTGTCGCATAAATCGCGCCAATCAGGCTGCCCATGCTAGAGCCAGCAATCGCATTGATGGGAACACCCGCTTCTTCCAGCACTTGCAGGACGCCGATGTGGGCGAATCCCCTCGCGCCGCCACTCCCAAGCGCCAGTCCAACACGCGGTTGTGATACCACACCATTACCCCCTCGTTGTACAGGGACTACCATCATTGTCAACTATTAGATTACGAATCATTCGCAACCCTTTGCATAAACGCCTTATTAACAACGGCTGGAACAAAGTGGGAAACATCCCCTTTGTGGCGGGCAATCTCCTTAATGATGCTGGAACTGAGGTAAGAGTATTCATGGCGTGTCGGAATAAAAATCGTTTCCGCCTGCGCATCAAGCTCCCTGTTCATCGAAGCGAGCTGCAACTCGTTCTCGTAGTCACTGACCGCACGCAACCCGCGGATGATAAACCCAGCCTGCTTTTTTTGCAGGTAGTGTACCAGAAGCCCGGGAAAGAAGTCGACCGTCACGTTATCGAGGTGCGCTGTCGCCTGCGCAATAAAGGCCATCCGCTCTTCCACCGTGAAAAACGGTTTTTTTTGCAGGTTGACAAGCACTGCCACAATCACCTGATCAAAAATCCGCGCCCCCCGCTCGACAATGTCTAGGTGCCCGTTGGTAATCGGATCAAAGCTGCCGCCATAGACGGCGACTCGCGAGCTAGTATTCAAGCTGACCAACCTTTCCTATCACCGTTGCCGCTGCGCGGTAAATGCACACGCGCGTGGCGCCGTACTCGCCGCACTTGTCGAGCCGCAGCCCGGGCGCCTCGGGCGCTGGTGTCGCGCGATCCATTTCCGCCACCACCGTCGCCCCGTCACGTAGCAACCTGCGTTCAACAAGGGTGTGCATGACGCCTGGTAGCACGCCAAGCGCGTAGGGGGGATCGAGAAACACAAGATCAAACTTGTCTTCACCGTCAAAACGCCTAAGCGCCTTTTCGTAATGAACTGGCAAAACCTGCACCGCCTCTTCTGCCTGCAAGCGCTGAACATTGCGGCGGACAATGGACGCGCTTTTCACATCGACAAAGACCGCAAACTCAATGCCGCGACTGAGCGCCTCCAGCCCCAGCGCCCCTGATCCGGCAAACAGATCAAGGCAACGACCGCCCGCAAAATACGGCCCGATCATGGAAAACAGCGCCTCTTTGACGCGATCCCCGGTGGGTCTGGTGTGCCTGCCGGGCGGAGCGGCAAGCGGGGTTCCCTTCCACTTCCCTGCAATAATTCTCACACCGCGCCCCCTTACAAGGTACTGTAACATATTCTCCCGCCGATGGTATAAAAACAGCGGGCATTGTCGACACTTCAGATAGCGGCGGTATTCGTCGCAAAGGCAACCAAAGAGAGAGCAACCCTCTCTCTTCCGGTTTCTCCTCTCCCAGTAGCCAAGTACGATCATACATACTATCGTACAAGGCAACCCCCTTCGCGGACCCGGGCGAAGGGGGTTATTTTTCGCGACCAAGCGGCGCGCGCGCGCGCACGACAGCGCCCGTTTGCACCGACCACTCCACCAACCCAGGCGCAAACATCAGGATCACGGTGCTACCCAGCTCAAACCATCCGCACTCCTCACCCTGCTCATACGACGCCTGTTCCTGCCAGTGAACGCTTCCCACCACGGTTGCGCCCACCGCCACCAGTGCGCAGCGACCGCTTTGCGTCTGCAGGTGAACCACCACGCGCTCGTTGTTGGCGTAAAGTCCGGGGATGGCGCTGACGCCGATGCGGTTGACAGGAAAAAAACTGCCATGAACGCGACGCACGGAAACGAGTTTGGCGGCCACCGGTACGTGAATGCGGTGGTAGTCTTTAGGACTCAGGTAGAGCGTGATATACTCTCCGCCCGCAAACCCGTCGCCCTCGACAAGTAGGTCGGCGACAGCGTAAGGGACGCCTTTGGCCTGCAATAAACGATCGTTTTGCAATTGCCCCATTTCCCGAACGATCCCGTCCACAGGTGAAAGCACGAGGCCAGCATCAAGCGGCGCAGGGCGTGCGTGCGCGTGCAGGCGACGGGAAAAAAACTCGCTCAGCGAAGCGTATTCGCGCCACGCTTTTTCCGCTTCGTCGGGGTCAATGCCATACACTCGCATGTAAAAGGGAATCCACCAGCGGCTCGCCCGGCTTTTTGCGACGCTCCCCGCCAGATGAGTGAGCGCCGCGAGCGGCATGAGCCGCAGTCCTATGCGCCAAACCAATCCCATTCTCAACCGCTCATCATCCCTTAAGCGTCCGCATGCTCATCGTCCGTCTTCAGCACCCACTCGCGCAGTGCTGCGTACGTCGGCAACAGCCAGAAGTCTTCCTGCCCCAGCCACTCCCGCGCCACCTGTCGGGCGGTTTGCATGGCCGCCAGATCGCGCAGCACGTCGCCCACCTGAAACACCGGAATCCCGCTCTGCCGCTCGCCAAACGCCTCGCCCGGCCCGCGCAGGCGCAGATCCTGTTCGGCCAGAAAAAAACCGTCGTCGCTGTGCAAGAAGGCGTCCAGGCGCGCCTTGCCGTACTCGCTTTCGGGTCTGGCGATCACGATGCAACGAGCGGCTGCGGTCGAACGCCCGACACGCCCACGCAGTTGGTGGAGCGTGGCAAGCCCGAAGCGGTCGCCCCCGTAGATGACGATGACGGTGGCCGCAGGCACGTTCACGCCCACTTCCACGATGGTGGTAGCGACAAGCGCCCGGATGCGCCCTTTCGCAAAATCATCCATCACGCGCATCCGCTCTTCTTCCGGCTGCCCGCCATGTACAAGCCCGACCGCAAAGCCGGCCAGCTCCTCGTCCATGCGGGTGTGCAGCGTCACCGCGCTAAAGTCGGCTTCCGCTTCCCCCTCGTCGGGAGGAACAATGCGCGGCGCGATCACAAACGCCTGCTTCCCGCGCGCGAGTTCGCGCCGGAGCAAGCGGATCACCTTGTCTTCTTCGTCCGGGTCGACGATGCTGGTTTGAACAGGTTCACGGCCAGGCGGCAACTCGCGCAGCGTCGACACCTCAATGTCGCCGTAAAGGGTCAGAGCGTACGTGCGCGGAATGGGTGTGGCGGTCATCTGCAGGACATCCGTCTGTTCGCCTTTTTTGCGTAGCAACTTGCGCGTTTGGACGCCGAAGCGGTGCTGCTCGTCGATCACTACTAAACGCAGATTGGCGAACAGAAGGTCATCCCTAGTCAAGACTTGAGTGCCGATCACAAAGTCGACGGCGCCTGCGGCCACGCGCCCCGCCAGTTCTGCTTTTTGCGCATTTGTCAGTAAGCCACTCAAGTACGCGACGCGAACACCTTGCGGCGCCAGCCACTCCGCCGCCGATTGGGCGTGCTGCCAGGCCAAAACGCTAGTGGGCACCATCATTGCCGCTTGCCAACCCAGCTTGGCAAGCGCGGCCACAGCGGCGTACACCACCAGCGTCTTACCAGCCCCCACCTCGCCGTGCAAAAGCCGGTGCATCGGCTTCTCGGCGGCAATCTCCTTCAGAATCTCCGCGAGCGCCTCGCGTTGCCCGCTTGTCGGAGCAAAAGGCAAGGTTGCCAGAAAACCTTCTGCATGCCGTTCTAAATCGGAAAACGACAAGGGGACTTGGCGGTTTTGCGCACGACTCGCGCGGAACCCCTGCACCTCCAGCTGAAACCGCAAAAACTCTTCAAACACCAGTCTGCGCCGCGCCTGCCGGAGTCCTTCTCGATCCTTTGGTTTATGCATCGCCTCCACGGCAGCACGTAGCCCCACCAAGCGATACCGCTCACGCAGTGCAAGCGGCAGGTCGTCGCAAAGCTCCCCGGCAAACGCCTCGACCCCAGCGAGTACGATTTTGCGCAGCGTGACCTGACCCCAATACAGGTTGCTCCGATAGACAGGTGTGATGGTAGGAATTTCCTCCCCGGCACCAATCCACTCATGACGCGACACAAGGAGCAGGTCGCGCGACGGGTCGTATTTTCCTTTCAAACGCAAAAAAGCGCCTTTTTTCAACTGCTGGCGCAAGTAGGATTGATTAAAAAAAAGCGCCCGTACGCGCTCTGTGCCACTTCGCACCCAAACACTCACGGTGCTTTTGCGCCCACGCACGCGTACGCTCACTTCGCCGTCCATCTGAAATACTGCGTCAACCGCCGCCGATCCGTCTTTTTGCCAACGCGCGTCGGTCACTTCGTAACGAAAAGGGAAATAATACAATAAATCAAAAATATTAGATATCCCCAATTCAGCCAGTCTGGCAGCTCGTTCCGGCCCTACACCGGGAATCAGATGAACGCTTTTGGCCTGTAACGATGCCCACCAATTCGTCCCGGACACTCTCACCCGATCCTCCTTGGGGGTCAATCCCGCCCGTCGGTCTGTACATCGATCACCTTGACACCTTGCACATTGATGTTGATATGGTCAGCGCCGATCCCTAGCGTCTCTTCCAGTGCGTCATTCACATGGTTACGCAATGTGTCCGCCACGTCAGGAATGCGTACGCCATACTTGACCACAACGTACAGGGTGACATCCAGTTGGTCGTTATCTGAGCGGATCTCCACACCGCGAGCGGGATCTCCTCGTCCAAGCAATCCCGTGATGCCGTGCCTGACGTTCCGGCGCGTCGCCATGTCCGCAAGCCCACTTGTATGTTGCGCCGCAATGCCGATAGTGGAAGCGATCACTTCCTCAGCGATGGTGATTTTCCCGTGTTCAGTATGAATAACCGTTGGCATACACTTCACTCCTTGGCGATCTGATTCAACTGGCCTTAGTGTACTACAGACTACGCGCCAAAAAAAGCGAGTGTACGCGCAACAAAATAAATTGCGCCCACCACAACGTTATGCTATGATAGAAAAGTTATTTGGACGAAAAAGGGGGTTTTTACATGGCAAGACGTTGTGAAGTATGCGGCAAAGGCCCCAGCGTCGGCAATGCGGTCAGCCACTCGCACATTCTGACCAAGCGCAGGTGGCTTCCCAATCTCCACGAGGTGCGTGTGAACGTGAACGGCGCCACTAAGCGCATGCGCGTGTGCAGCCGTTGCTTGAAGAGCGGAAAAGTGACGCGAGCCATCTGAATCGTACTCTCGACAAAAAAAGCACCGCGACGGGTGCTTTTTCTATTGCCGTCACCAATTATCGACCGCGGGCACCAAGCAACGCCTTAATGATACCCCCCAGAAATCGCGGTAATTTGATGGTATAAAAACGCACGATTCTCCCCCCTGCCGCTAAATGCTGAATGCCGCCACGAACCACTCCTTTACTATATGAACCCGATCGCCCGGTTGTGCCTAGATGACAAGTGCCGCAACAATTCCATGTCTGTTGCTACTCAGTGTATGGAAGAAAAGCACAATACATGCTCACGTATAGCGCTTCGCCTTCAACTGTTTGATTTCGGCCAAAAGCTGCAAGTAGTTGGCGTAGCGGCTTTGCGCCAGCGACCCCGCCGCGCGCGCCGCCCGCACCGCACAACCCTGTTCACTTTCGTGCAAGCAGCCCCTGAACTCGCAGTCCGCTGCGTACACTGCCAGCTCGCGAAACCACGCCTGCGCGTCTTCCGGTTCCGCATCAGCAAACGAGTATTGGGAGAAGCCGGGCGTATCGACAATCATCCCGCCGCATCCAAAAAAAAGCTCCACGTGTCTGGTTGTGTGGCGGCCACGCTGACTGCGCTTGCTCACCTCTCCCGTAACTACCGTGGCGTCTGGCACTAGGTGGCCGAGCAGACTGGACTTGCCCACGCCAGAGAGGCCCGCGAGCGCCGTTGTCTTTTGCGCCATATAAGCCACCAGCCCGTCCAGACCGGCACCAGTTTTCACACTCGTCGCAAACATCGGGTAGAGCGGCTCGTACACCCGCATCAGGTCGGCAAGGCTTGCTTGTGCGCCCGGCAGATCCGTTTTCGTAAACACCAGCGCCAGCGACAACCCCTGCCGCTCCACCATCGCCGCCATTTTATCCAATTGAAATAAAGTCACGGCAGGTTCTTGGACGGAAAACACCAGCAAGACTTGATCGACATTGGCGACGGGAGGACGCACCAACACGCTTGAGCGCTTGGCAACCTCCTCGATGACGCCTTCCCTTTCACCCACCGGGCTGTACGTCACATAATCCCCGACAAGGAGAGACAGCCCCTTTAACTTGAACAGACCGCGCGCCCGGCACTGGCGCAACAGTTCGTCCTCCGTATAGACGTAATAGAACCCGGAAATGGCTTTGATAATTCTACCTTTTTTCGGAAACCCATCGCTGCCGCGCTTGTCAGTTCCCGCCATTGCTCGTCACGCCACTTCCCACAATGACGCTGTTGCCGCCAGGCTGGCTCGTCGCGCCAGAACCCTGCGCACCAGAGCCGCTGCTGCTTGACGGGGTACCGCCCGTACTGCCGTTCCCCGTCGTCCCCGTTCCGGGCGTCGATCCTGCGCCTGTCGCACCGCCTGAAGGCGGAGCGCCCGTTCCAGTTCCTGGCGTTCCCGAACCTCCCAAACCGGTATTGGTTCCACCGCCAGCGGTACCCGTACCGGAATCGCCTGTACCTCCCGTGCCGGGATTGGTGCCGCCGTTCACGTTCACTTGCGCGTTGTTGCCCGTCACAGTCTGAGTGGATACCACGGCGCCGTTTTCATAAATAATCAATTGACCGGGGATCGTAGGCGTCGTTGTCAGGTTCACCTGATACGTCGCTTGTGGATTGTCTTGATTCGTATTGACTGCCGTTCTCGTTCCCAGCGCGTCGGTGGCCTGAATTTGCACGGCAACGGGAAGCGTGGCACCGGCAGGAAGGGTCACGACAACACTGGCGTTGATCACACTCGTGCCAGTCGGTTGCCCACTGCTCACCGTCAAATTCACCTTTGAGTTGACGCCTGCCTGTTCTCCCGGCAGCGGGTTCTGCGCCACCACCTGATTGGCCGCCACCGTAAACGAAGGCGTCTTGGTCACCTTCCCCACCGCAAACCCGTCCGCCTGAAGGATTTTTTCTGCAGCGGCCAGGGATTGGTTCTCAACACCGGGCACCACCGCATACTGCGAACCGGAACTGATGTAAAGCGTCACCGTCGTCGTGCTGGGGCTAAACTGCGTATTCGCGACAGGGATGGTGGAAATCACCTGATTGACCGAAACGGCGCCGCTCTGTTGATTCACAAACTTGATATTGCCGCTTGGCACACCGAGATCCGCGAGCTGCGTCACAGCAATATTCTGGGAAATCCCTGTCAAAGACGGCATGCTCACCTGCGCCGAAGCAAACTTCACGTACACGCTGACGTTCTGATCCACGGGCACCTTGCCAGGCGCCGGATCCTGGCTCTCAACCTCGCCGATTTTCACGCCCGAACTGGAGTTGGCGTCTTCCGTCATGTGGATGTTGGCCGCCTTGAAGCCGCGCGCGATCAAAAGCGCGCGCGCATTTGCGTAGGGCATGCCCACGACGCTCGGCAGTAGCAAGGTCTGCGGTTTCAACCAGTAAACATAGATGAAAAACGCCGTCACCGCCGCCACGCCAATCAGCGCGAGAGCGCCCACCACCCAAGCCACCACCGTTAACAACCGCTTCCATAAAGGGACGCGACTGGGCGCTTTTTTTACGCTTGCTTTTTCAGATTTAGGAAGTTGCTGAGCGTGCGTTACAGCCACACCCGTATCACTTCGCATTGATTTTTGCAGAAATCTAGGTAAGTCCGGAGATTGCAGCGTTTTTTCCAGGTCTTCCGCCATAGCGCGAATCGTCGGGTACCGATCACTTGGCTCTTTGCTCAGCGCCTTTAATACGACATCTTCCAAACTTTGCGGTATTTTTGGAGAATAGCTGCGCGGCTCGACAATCGGTTCCTGAAGGTGCTTCAAAGCGACGCTGATCAACGACTCACCGGAAAACGGCAACCGCGCAGTCAGCATTTCATACAGGACGACGCCCAGCGAATACACGTCCGACTTTGCATCGGCTGCCCCTCCGCGCGCCTGTTCGGGGGAAAAATAATGCACCGACCCGATCACGGCAGAATGGTGATGGGTAATCGTATTGGTGGTCACAGCCCGCGCGATTCCAAAATCCGTAACCTTAATGTGGCCATTGGAACTGATGAGGATGTTGTGAGGTTTGACGTCCCTGTGAATGATTTTATGATCATGGGCGTGCGCGAGCGCGTCACAAATCTGCAGCGCGATCTCGACCGCCTCGTCGATCGGCAATGGTGCCCGCTCATCAATGATCTGTTTTAAGGTGTTTCCATCCACGTACTCCATGACGATGTATTGAGTGTCCCCATCCTGCCCCACATCGTAAATGTTGACGACGTTCGCATGCGACAGGCTCGCCGCCGCCTGCGCCTCGCGTTTGAAGCGGCGGACAAAATCCATATCGTGTACGAGTTCGGGGCGCAAGGTTTTGACCGCCACCGGGCGATGCAAAAGGGTGTCGAGTCCACGGTACACAATGGCCATGCCGCCCCCACCAATGCGTTCCAATATTTGGTAGCGCCCGCCCAACATTTTCCCAATCATTCGCCACTCCCCCGCTCACTACTGTCATTGACCAACACGACGATGGTGATATTGTCGTGCCCGCCCTCGTCCAGCGCCAATTGCAGCATGACGTTCACATGTTCCACCAGATCCCGACCATCTGCCAAAACGGCGGCGATGCTGGTTTCCGACACATGCGTATTAAAGCCGTCCGAACACACAAGCAGAACGTCCTGAGGCCGCCAAGGCCATTCCCTGAATTCAATGTCCACGGTTGGCGAAGTACCGAGTGCCCTTGTCAACATATGGCGCTGAGGGTGCGTGGCAGCCTCCTCAGGCAGAATCTGGCCGCGTCGGATCAACTCATTGACGAGAGAGTGATCCTCCGTCAGTCGCGTCAATGCAGTTTGACCGTGCGCGAGAAGGTAGGCGCGGCTGTCGCCGACGTGCGCCACATAGAGAGTTTCCGCTGTCGCGAGTACAGCCACAATGGTGGTGCCCATGCCTGCATACAGGTCATTGCTGGCCGCTTCCTTATAGATTTTGCTGTTTGCAACTGATATTGCTTCCACCAATCGCGCTTTATATTGAATTTGTTGTAAATTATGTACCAATGTATCCCTTATCGTGGTGACCGCCAGCTCGCTTGCGACTTCGCCAGCCACATGCCCGCCCATGCCGTCCGCCACCAGAATCACACTGACGCCATCCGCTTCCTCACGCACCAGGTACCTGTCCTGATTGACCTTGCGCACTCGGCCGACATGGGTCGCCGCTGCATACCTCAAGCCACTCACTCCCTATGTTCATCCCTTCGCATGCTCTGCCCGCAGCTGACCGCATGCCGCTGAAATGTCCCCACCCATTTCCCGGCGCACAGTGGCGTTGACTCCCAAGCGCAACAACTCGCGGACGAACGCCTGGATCTGCTCGTTTCGCGTGCGTTTCAGCCCGCGTTCCGGGACGTAGTTGACTGGAATCACGTTGACGTGGCAGGGCAACGCAGCGATGAGCCGAGCCAATTGCCTTGCATCGTCGAGTTGATCGTTATGATCCTTGATCAGCGCATACTCAAAGGTAATCCTGCGTCCAGTTTGATTATAGTAATAATGACACGCTTCTAGCAATCCATTCATGTCGTATGCTTTGTTGATCGGCATCAGGCGCGACCTGACTTCATCACTCGCCGCGTGCAGAGAAACCGCCAGCGTGATCCCGCGCCGCTCGTCGGCCAGCCGATAGATGGCAGGAACGATCCCCACCGTCGACAGGGTGATGTGACGCTGCCCGATTTGCAACCCGTCTGGAGCGGTCACAATGTCAATCAACGCCGTGGCCGCCTCGTAATTGTCAAGCGGTTCGCCCGACCCCATCAGCACGACGCTCGCGACGCGCTCGCCCTTCTGGTCGAGCAAGCGTTGACAGTGAATGACCTGTGCCACTATTTCACCCGCTTCCAGATTGCGCACAAGTCCTCCGAGCGTCGAGGCGCAAAACTTGCAACCCATTTTACAACCCACCTGGGTCGACACGCAGACGCTGTTGCCATAGTCGTGGGGCATGATCACCGTTTCGATGGTGGCGCCGTCCGATAACGCGAACAAAAACTTAGTCGTCCCGTCCAGTTCAGAAACCTGTCGCGTCACCTCTCGCAGCGAGGTAAGCGTGGTGTTGGCGCGCAAACGGTCACGCAACGCCTGCGGCAAATTCGTCATTTCGTCATAATCGCTCACGCGTCGCTTGTACAGCCACGCGAACACCTGCTGCGCTCTGTACTTGGGTTCCCCCCAGTCGGCAAACAGATCGACCAGCTCCCGCAACCTGTAACTGTATAACGAAGGTCGTTTCTTCATTCGTCACGGTTCCTTTCTAACACCGCAATAAAAAAACCATCCCCGTGAAAGTCCTGTGGCAAGATGTAGGTCATCCCCGTCGCGCGGTTCCACTTTGCCCACGCGACGGCCACGCGGCTCAGTTCCTTTGCGGGTCGGAGTCGAAACTCTGGGTGCCGCTTCAAAAATCCCTGAATTTGCCATTCGTTTTCCAACGGCGACAGCGTACAGGTCGTGTAGACAAGCGTTCCATTCCGCATCACCCGTTCTGCCAGCGAGTCGAGCAACTGCGCTTGCACTCCCGCTAATTTTTCCAGATCCTGCGGCTTCATTCGCCATTTGATGTCCGGTTTGCGCGCCATCGTGCCAATTCCCGAACAAGGAGCGTCAAGCAGCACCGCATCGTAGCGTCCGCCGACCTCGTGCGCATCGCCTACCACCACGCTCACGCCTGAAACTCCAAGTCGACGAATTTGTTCGCGAATAATCGCCGCGCGCGAGGCGTGCAGTTCCACCATCGTCACCGCGGCCCCGCCACGCGCCGCCTCCGCCGCGTGCAACCCTTTCCCGCCTGGCGCTGCGCACGCATCAAGCAGGGTCTTGCCGCGCAGGTCGCCAAACAGCGGCGCCACCAGCATGGAACTCTCTCCCTGCAGGGAAATCCAGCCTGCTTTGTACGCCTCCAGATCGGTCGGTGGAACGCCTTGCGGCAAGCGCAAACCAGAGGGCGCAACGGGCGACGGCAGCGCCTGCACCCCTTCCTGCTCTAGACGCGCAAGCGCTGCCTCACGCGACCCTTTGGCCGCATTCACGCGCACCGCGCGCTGCGGTTTCTGGTTGAGGGCGATCAACACCGCGCAGGCTGCGTCGCCAAATGTTCGCGTCAGGCGTTCCACCAGCCAGTCCGGGTAAGACAGCCGCAACCCCCAAAGCGAGGGATCGCAATTTGCTCCATCCTCCAGTCGCAAAATCGGAGCAAGGTAGTCACGCTCCCGCAAGGCGGCGCGAAGGACGCCGTTGACAAACGGCGCAGCGCTTTTGCCGACGGCCTTTGCCTGCTCGACCGCATCGTTCACGACAGCATACGCAGGCACGCGGTCAAGAAAGCGCAGTTGAAAAAGCGCCATGCGCAGCGTCAGCAGCACTTCCGGTTGCACTTTCGCAAGCGGCAGGCGCGAGCGCGTCTGCAACCAATGATCCAGCAAACGCCGCCAGGTGAGTACGCCGAACACGATTTCCTGAGCGAGTCCCGCATCGACGGTCGACAGTTCCTTACGCGCTGCCTGCCAAGCAATGTGTGCATACGCGCCATCAAGCTCCACCTTGCGTAGCGCAAGGTAAGCAGCCTGGCGAGCGGGCGCCACCTTTGCGCACAATTGCGTCGCGTCAACCTTCGTCAAACCCGTTCCCCCGCTTCCGTCCCGCTCACAAACGTGCGACCGACAAGGTCGCGTCTACCGCGGGCATACGCCAGCCCGTCCAGCGGGTTTTTTCCTGCCGCCTGCACGCGCATAAGCCACACGCCGCCGTCTTTGCACGCGACCAAAATGCCCCGTGTGCCGACCTCCAGCACGCGCCCCGGTGCAACTCCTCGTGCGGCGCTCACGACGGGTGTCGCTTGCCAGACCTTGAGCGTCTGGTCGCCAAGCCGAGTACTCGCGCCCGGCGCGGGGGCGAGCGCGCGCACCTTGTTGGCGACTTCGACGGCGGACGCACGAAAGTCGAGCCACTCGTCCGTGCGCTCGATACGCGGTGCATACGTCACCATTGCCGCGTCCTGCTCGATGGGGGTAAGCGTACCGGACAACACGCCTGGCAGCGTCGCGAGAAGCAGGTGTGCGCCCAGCGCCGCTAGACGGTCGCCCAGTTCGCCGTACGTTTCTTCCGGCTCAATCGCAAGTTGTGCCTGCGCCCAGACAGGTCCTGCGTCCATCGCCTTCACCATCGTCATGACGCTGACGCCCGTCACGGCCTCGCCGTCCATAAGCGCACGCTGAATTGGCGCGGCGCCTCGGTATTTGGGCAACAGCGAAGCGTGCAGGTTGAGCGCCGCCACGCGCGCCGTGCGCAACAGGCGCTCGGGAATCAGTTGGCCGTATGCGGCGGTAATCAGCACATCGGGTCGCCATGCAGTGATCGCCGCATAGGCCTCTTCACTGCGTATGCGCTCCGGCTGCACCACCTTGAGACCCAGTTCCAGCGCCGCTTGTTTGACCGGGGTCGGCACCGATACCCGCTTGCGCCCGACGGGGCGATCGGGCTGGCTCACGACACCCGCTACCTCGTGTTCTGACTCTGCCAACGTGCGCAACAGAGGTACCGCAAACTCCGGCGTGCCCAAAAACACGATCCGCCCCGTTTCACTCATCGCGCACGATCCACTCCTCTCGGTAATCCTTGATCAGTATGCCGTTGAGGTGATCCACCTCGTGCTGAAGCGCCCTGGCGAACAACCCCTCCGCGCTCAAGACGAGCGGTTGCCCATCTCGGTCAAGCCCGCGCAGCTCGATGCGCGGAGCGCGTTTGACGGGCACACGCTGCCCCGGTAGACTGAGACAACCCTCTTCGGCTTTTTCGCCTTCCCCACACGCCGTGATCTCGGGATTGATCACCGCCACCACGCCTGCGCCCACATCCACCACAATGATCCGGCGCAACAGTCCGACCTGATTCGCGGCAAGGCCAACGCCGCTTGCCGCACGCATGGTTTCCAGCATGTCGTCGATCAGTCGGCGGACGTACTCGTCCACCTCTTTGACCTCCCTAGCACACGTGCGCAACACCGGATCGCCGTCAGTGCGAATTCTTCGCAGCAATCCAGATCCCCCTTTCCTAGTCTTGATCAATCCAATCCATGCGCATTGACGTCCACTGTAATGGACGTGTCCGCCTTGATCTGGCTGAGCCGCGCGCGGTAACTCGCCGCCAGCCCCTCCTGAACCGCCTTGAACGAACGGTACACCACGAGAATCTGATAACGGTAGCGCCCGCGCAGCCGCCCGATCGTGGCTGGCGACGGCGCCATCAGCCTGACCCCGGCCACCGTCCCTAAGTGCCGCTTCAGTTCCGCGTGCAGCGCCAGCGCCTCGTCCCTCGCCTCCGTGTCGTCAGGATTCGCAATCACAAACTGGGTAATCTCCGTAAACGGCGGATACCCCATCGACTTACGCAGCGCCAGTTCCTGCTCATAAAACGCGCCGTAATCCTGTCTGGCCGCAAGACTCACCGCGTAGTGTTCGGGTGAAAACGTCTGCACGATCATGGCGCCGGGAATTTGGTGCCGTCCCGCTCGTCCCGCCACCTGCACCAGCAATTGGAACGTCCGTTCGGCGGCGCGAAAGTCGGGCAGGAACAAGGACGTGTCTGCCGCGATCACACCGACGAGCGACACTTTTTCAAAATCAAGCCCCTTCGCGATCATCTGCGTACCCAACAGCACGTCCGCCTCGTGGCGGCCAAACTCCTCCAGCAGTCGCTCATGGGCGCCCTTCTGCCGCGTCGTGTCAACATCCATGCGTATCACGCGCACGCCCGGAAACTCTAGCAAAAGGTCGTGTTCGACGCGCTGGGTACCCGTGCCGAACTGCCGTAAGGCCGCGCTCCCGCAACTTGGGCACAAAGACGGCAACGCCTCTGAGTGGTCACAAAAATGGCAGCGCAGGGTGGACGTTGCCGCCTTTTTGTGTACCGTCAGCGTGATGTCGCAGTGCGGGCACTTGACGACACTGCCACAGTCGCGACACTGAAGAAAGGTCGAGTACCCGCGCCGGTTCAGAAACAAGATCGCCTGTTCGCCCCGCGCCAAAACGCCCGTCAGCGCTGCTTTTAGTGGCCGGCTGAACAACGAGTGACAACCGCTCCTGAACTCGTCGCGCATGTTGACAATCTGCACGCCCGCGAGCGGCCGGTCTGCCACCCGACGCGACAAGCGCAACAGTTCATAGCGCCCCACCTGGGCGCGGTACATGCTCTCTAGCGACGGCGTAGCGCTGCCGAGTACCAGCACCGCGCCGCGTCGGTCTGCCCGCCAGGCGGCCACCTCGCGAGCAAGATAAGGCGGTTCTTTGTCCTGCTTGTAAGAAGATTCGTGTTCCTCATCGAGGATCGCGATGCCAAGGCGCGGGAGCGGCGCAAAGACAGCGGAGCGGGCGCCGATGACGACATCCGCTTCGCCATGCAAAATGCGCTGCCACTCGACGAACTTTTCCCTTTCGCCAAGGCGGCTGTGCAGCACCGCCACCCGCTCGCCAAAGCGACGGCGGAAGCGGTCGGTCATCTGCGCGGTAAGGGAAATCTCCGGCACCAGCATGAGCGCTTGCCTGCCCATGGCGATCACCTCGTGTATGGCGCGGATGTACACTTCCGTTTTGCCGCTCCCAGTCACGCCGTGAATGACGATCGAGCGCGTCCTTCGCTCACGCAACGCCGCCAGCACCAGCGCCAGTGCCGCCTGTTGCTCACCCGTCAGTTCAAGTCCCGCCGCTTGTACTCGCGCGTCGTCTGCCACCTCTACCTTCGCACCCGGCTGTCGCCTGCGCCGCGTCGTCACGCGATCCCGCACCGCTAACAGGCCGCTTGCCACCGCTTTATGCAACTGACTGTCCGTCAGTCCAAAGCGCTCCTGTAGTACTTTCTTGGCGACCGTTTTACGCCGTGTAAACAGAAGCGCCACCTCAGGCGGCAACCCTTCGCCAGAACCGATGAGTTCGTACTCACGCCGCACCTTGGCACGCGTCACTGGCGGCAGCACCGTCTGAATAGAGGCGCCCCAAGAAGCGAGATAGCGTTCACGCAAAAACATGACGAGACCTAACATCTCTTCTGACAACGACGCCGTTTCTACACTGTCGAGCGCACGCTCCACCAACTTGAGTTCGAACCGCTCCGGCTCAGCCGCGACTTCTTTTAAGCGGATCACGTAACCGATTGCCTTTCTGGTGTGAAACGGCACTTCTACCGCCTGTCCCTCAACGAGCGCGAGCGAATCCGGCACCGCATAGTCAAACAGGCGATCAATGTGTTTGGCTTTGGCCAAAATCGCGACCTCAGCGATCATGCGTCCGGATCCAGCGCATCTTTGCGCTCACGACGCCGCAACAGACGCTCCGCAACCAGAGCGAGAATCTCGCTTGCGACGCCAAGCTTGGGTTGCCTTTGCACCGCTACCGTATCCCCGTCCGCAAAAAACACCGTCACCCGATTCGTGCCCGCGCCAAATCCGGCACCAGGCTCCAACACGTTGTTCAGAACCAGCATGTCCGCCCCTTTTTCGCGCAGCTTCTTTTGCGCGTAGAACTCCGCGTCGTGCGTTTCCGCCGCAAACCCCACCACATACGCCCGCTGATTCGAAGACTGACAAAGTTCCGCCAGTATGTCCGGGTTTTTGATCAGTTCCAGCGTACGACCACCCTCGCCCTTCTTGAGCTTCCGTTCACTCACAAGCGCTGGGCGGTAGTCGGCGACAGCGGCGGCCATGATGACCGCATCCTGGTCGTTCGCAACTCCCAGCACCGCCGTGCGCATCTCACCCGCAGACTCCACACTGACCACCTCGACGCCAACCGGAGGCTTGATGCCAACCGGCCCCGATACGAGTGTCACCGTCGCCCCCATTCGCCAGGCGGCTTGCGCCAGCGCGTACCCCATCGTGCCCGTCGAGTCGTTAGAAAGGTAACGCACCGGATCGATCCGCTCCCGCGTCGGACCGGCACTGACAAGCACCCGCATCCCGTGCAGCCGCTTTGGCGTCAGCACCATCTCCATGAACTCCACAATGTCTTCCGGCTCCATGAGCCGCCCCTTACCCGTGTACCCGCAGGCAAGCGGCCCCTCACCCGGCTCCGCCACATGGTACCCCGCTTCGCGCAGGGTTTGCAGATTGCGCAAAACAATCGGGTGCCCGTACATGTGTACGTTCATAGCTGGCGCGAACACCACCGGCGCGGTGGTCGCAAGCAACAGTGCGCTGAGCAGATCGTCCGCCATGCCGTGTGCAGCGCGGGCAATAAAATCAGCCGTGGCCGGCGCAATGACGACCAGATCGGCTGAATCGGCCAAATCGATATGGGTAATGCGCGACGGATCGCGCTCATCAAAAATGTCCGTATACACCGGTAGATGGGTCAGACTTTGCAGTGTGAGGGGGGTAATGAACCTGGTGGCGCCCTTTGTCATGACAGTGATTACCCTGGCTCCCCGCTTGGTCAACAGGCTGGCCAGCAGCGCCGCTTTATACGCCGCGATCCCCCCCGTGACGCCAAGCACGATCGTCTTGTCTTTCACGCTTCAGGCTCCTTTGCCGCGCGACTACTTAATTCCGTCGCGCGTTCGCACGTATCTGATCGAACCCTGCTCCAGTTCCTTCAAGGCAACGCTGACAAACTTGCCCGACTTGGCCGTCGCGTGCGGTTCAGCGCCTTCGAGCAACCTGCGTGCGCGCTTAGACGACGCGATCACGAGCGTGTACTTACTGTCGACAAGACTGATCATGTGATCAATCGATGGATACAAAATCATTCGTGACACCTCCTGATAAACATGCTTACAAATGTTATCATCGTAGCGAAAGTGCGCCGCAAACGCAATCGCTACCGCTTTACTCGACGTTTTGCGCCTGCTCCCGCAGCTGTTCCAAGGCGTGCTTAGCGTCAATCACCAAATCGGTGAGCGTCAAACTGCTGGACTTTGCGCCCATCGTATTCACTTCGCGCGCCATTTCCTGCACGAAAAAATCGATCCGGCGACCGACTGCGTCCGCGCTTTGGAGCAGCGCCTCCAACTGCTGAAGGTGGCTCGACAACCGCTCCCACTCCTCTTCAATCGAGGTCTTTTCAGCCGCAATCGCCGTTTCGAGCGCCAAGCGTTCATCGGGGATCTCGCCGTGCAAAAGGCTAGCCACGCGCTCTTTTAAACGCACACGAAACGATTCTACGCTTTCCGGATACAGCCTTCGAAACTCAGCGGCAATGCGACGCAAATCTGCAACGCGCGAGAGCATGTGGGCACGCAGTTGCACCCCTTCTGTTTTACGCATCAGCGCCAGTTCCTGCAAAGCGGCATCTACCGCCGCATACAGAATCTCTGCCGCCCCGTCGTCAAGCGAAGGCTCAGACTCCATCACAAAAAGCCCCGGCACCGCCAAGATGTGGTCGTTCACAGCGGGCGCCGCGAGTCCCTGCGCAACAAGGCGCTGCGACAACGCTAGCGCCATCGCAAGCATGCCTTCATCGACGCGATAACGCGCGGCAAGTGCGCCCTGATGGTTAAATTTGACATACAAATCCACCTTGCCCCGTCGCACTGCCCGCTGCACCAGCGCCTTCATTCCCCCTTCAAGGCTTGCCAGTTCCCTTGGCGCGTGAATCGACACCTCAAGGAAACGGTGGTTGACCGACCGCGCTTCGACCGTCGCCGTCAACTCGCCAACCGCCGCAACCGCTCTTCCAAACCCCGTCATGCTAATGGTCAGTTTGATCCGTCCTCCCCGCTTATGTCTTGTTTTTAGACGTTTTTTTGGTTTTCGATGTATTGCTTGATGACGGCAAGCGGGGCACCTCCCACGGTGGAAACAAAGTACGAGTGGGTCCAAAGCGTCGGCAAACGTTTTTTTAACCAAGGAAACTCTTCACGCAAGTGATGAGAACTGCGCCCTTTCATCAAACGAACCAAGCGATGAATGCCAAACTGGGGATCGACCTCGACGAGTAGGTGGACATGATCCGGCATCACTTCCAATTCGATGATCTCCGCTTGACGTTCTCCCGCCACATCATGAAGAATCGCTTTCAGCCGTTCTTCCAATTCACTGGTGAGAACACGGCGACGATATTTTGGGCACCAAACGACATGGTATTGGCAAGAGTAGACGATCTTTTGGTTTGATTTATATTCCATGAAAATAATATATCATAGCGATCTTTCTAATACCATTTCCAAACACTAAAGATTCGCCTGACGGCGAGCGCCTTACCGTGTGCCCCGCAGGGGGATATACCCCTGCGGGGCACCTGCCGACAAGCGCAGAACTACGACCAACGCGCCGTGCGATACCGCCGCAACGACTTTGGCAAGGCGCGGATTTCAAATAAAAATGTCGGAATAAGCGAGGCCACAAGCACCATGCCCCAATCGCCAACCGTGATCGGAACGGTATGGAACACCTTTTGCAACGCGGGTACATACAGTACCGCGAGCAGCAGCAAAAACGAACTGGCATCTGCCGCCACCAACCAAGGGTTGCGAAACAAGTCGCGCCGCCAGATGCTGCGATCCACCGAACGACAGGCAAACACGTGAACCAGCTGCGCGAGTACCAGTGTGGCAAACGCCATCGTCTGCGCATACGGTAGGTTCCCCGTGCGCCGGTGCGCCAGGTAAAACACCGCCAGTGTGGCAAGGCCGATCAGCAGCCCCCTGGTCGCGATTTTCATCCCGAGGCCATGGGCGAAGATGCCTTCTTTGAGCGACCTAGGTGGGCGCCGCATGATGCCTCGATCAGCATCGTCGAGTCCGAGCGCAATCGCGGGCAATCCGTCAGTGACCAGATTGACCCACAAGATCTGAATCGGCAACAGCGGCAACGGCAGCCCCGCGAGCATCGCCACAAACATCGTGACAATCTCACCCACGTTGGATGACAGCAGGTAACGGATAAACTTGCGGATGTTGTCGTAGATGGCGCGACCTTCCTCCACAGCGGCGACGATGGTGGCGAAATGGTCGTCGGCCAGGATCAGGTCGGACGCCTCCCTGGCGACATCGGTGCCGGTTTTGCCCATCGCAATACCAATGTCGGCGGATTGAATGGCAGGGGCGTCATTCACCCCGTCGCCCGTCATCGCCACCACATGCCCCAGCTTTTGCAGCGCCTTGACAATTCGCAGCTTGTGGTACGGTGATACGCGGGCGAATACGTACACGTGATTGATCTGATTTTCCAGCGTTCGTTCGTCCATTCGGTCAAGTTCACTGCCAGTCACCACTTTCCCGTTCGCAGGCAAAATGCCGAGTTGGTTCGCCACAGCGACCGCCGTTAATTGATGATCGCCTGTGATCATGACTGGGCGAATGCCCGCCTGCCTGCACGTGGCAATCGCGCTGCGCGCCTCTTTGCGCGGCGGGTCGATCATGCCCACCATGCCCACAAAGACCAGGTTGCGCTCGACCTCATCAGCGCCGCCTCCCAACCCGTCCGCGAAGCGATAGGCAAATCCCAGGTTGCGCAGCGCCAGCCCCGCCATCTCTTCCATTTTCACGCGCACCTCATGACGGTAAGCGTCCGTCAGCGTTTCCACTCTGCCGTTGCGCTCAATCTGCGTACATAGACTCAGCAATACGTCGGGTGCGCCCTTGACTAGCCACACCGATTCCCGTTCGTTCTCTACCAGCACCGACATGCGTTTTCGGTCCGAATCAAATGGGTTTTCCGAGAGTACCCGTTCCTGCTTCTCCAGCCCGGCCTTGCTCGCGAGCGTCAACAGCGCCGCTTCCGTCGGGTCGCCGGTCGCCAGAAACTGCCCGTCCACATGCTCCACACGGGCGTGGTTGCAGTACAGGCCGATCATCAGCACTTTGTGTACCGCATCAGGCAAGACGCCAAGGGGGCGGTTCTGATACAAGATCCGCCCTTCAGGGTCATACCCCTCGCCTTCAACGTCATAGCTTTTGCCATCCGCTTCAATTCGCTTGACCGTCATCTGATTCTGCGTCAGCGTGCCGGTTTTGTCGGACAAAATGACGGTGGCGCAGCCCAGCGTTTCCACGGACGGCAGCTTGCGCACAATCGCATGGCGGCGAATCATGCGCTGCACGCCGATGGCGAGTGCAACCGTAACGATCGCGGGCAACCCCTCCGGAATCGCCGCCACCGCCAGGCTGACGCCAGCAAGAAACATCTCGTACCATTGATGCCCGTGCAGCACCCCGGCCAGCACGACGCCGACCGTGATGATGATCGACAGGTACACGAGTACCTGCCCTAATTGATTGAGCCGGTGTTCAAGCGGCGTAAGCGTTTTGCCGCCGCCTTGGATCAGCTTTGCGATTTGCCCCATCTCCGTTGCCATGCCCGTCGCCACGACCACCGCATTCGCGTTGCCGCGCGACACCATCGTACCCATGTACAGCAGGTTCGTTCGGTCGCCGATGGGTGCCCCCGCCTCCACCATCGCGTTCGCGCTTTTCGCCACGGGCAACGACTCTCCCGTTAGCGACGACTCCTCCACTTCCAGCGAAAACGAGTCCAACATCCTGGCGTCGGCGGGCACGCGATCGCCCGCTTCCACCTCGATCACGTCACCGGGAACAAGGTGACTGGCGGGAATCATCTGAAAGTGCCCGTCCCGCAGCACCTTCGCCTGCGGCGCCGCGAGTTCGCGCAACGCAGCCAGCGAACGCTCGGCGCGCCACTGCTGCGCAAACCCCAATATGGCGTTGATCAGTACGATCACCAGAATGGTGATCGCGTCACTCACCTCGCCGAGCAGACCAGCGATTAAGGTGGCGGCGAGCAGCACCAACACCATCAAATTGCGAAACTGCTCAAAAAACGTCCGCAATAGAGAGACTGGTTCTTGTTCCATGATTTCGTTGCTCCCAAATGTGGTCAGGCGTTCGCTCGCCTCTGCTTCGGACAACCCCACCAGTGTCGCGTCCAGCTCCTTTAACGTTGCGGCGCTTGTTTTGGCGTGCCAGATCGTATCGCCCATACGCACCATCCTCGTCCCGTTCACTGCTATATTTTCTATGCGCAAAGGAGCGAGAAAATGAAAATCCCCGTCTGCTATAATCAACGTAGCGACCGCGACGGGATGGGCAGACTGATGATTTCTATTGTGATGGCAAAGGCTCGCAACGACGTAATCGGGAACCACAACGCGCTGCCTTGGCGAATTCCAGAAGACCTGCGCTACTTTCGCAGGTTGACGACGGGTTCCAGCGTTGTGATGGGACGCCAAACCTTCGCGTCGATCGGTCGCGCGTTGGCGCACCGACACAACTACGTATTGACGAGTGATCCGGCATTTGCGGCGACGGACATCCACGTGATCCACAGCCTGCAGGATATGCTGGCGATCCCGGGAAACGTCTTTGTGATCGGGGGAGCATCTTTGTTCCGGCAAGCGCTGCCGCTGGCGAAGGTGCTGTATTTGACAGACATCCACGCTAGTTTTGCGGGTGACGCCTCGATCCACATTGACTTTTCCGAATGGCGCCTGCAAACAAGCGCCCCTGGGAAGCCACATCAGGACTGTCAGATCCAATACGACTTTAATGTTTACGTGCGAAAGGCGTAGCGTCAGGTTCAAAAAGCAAGGAGGGATCGAAAGTGGCGTTTGACGGCATCGTTTTGTCTGCCGTAATCGGCGAACTGCGGCTTGCGCTGATCGGAGGTCGTATAGACCGCATCCAGCAACCGACCGACGACGATCTGGTTCTCATCGTCCGCGCGGGACGGACGAACCATCGTTTGCTGCTCTCGTCCAACAAGGCGCACCCTAGAATGCACCTGAGTACCCGCTTCGCGTTGCCAAATCCCGTCAACGCCCCGATGTTTTGCATGCTGCTACGCAAGCACCTGGAAGGCGGTCGAATCAAAACCATCGCACAGTTGGAACGGGAACGCATCGCGTACATCGACATCGAGGCGCGCAACGAACTGGGGGACTTGACGACGCGCCGCCTGATGATCGAAATCATGGGCAAGCACAGCAACATCGCACTCTTGGATCAAGCGGACGGGGTGATTATCGACGCGACTAACCACACCCCCGCCAGCGTCAACCGACACCGCGAGGTGCTGCCGGGACGGCGCTATGTGTACCCACCCGCACAAGCAAAGGTGGATCCGTACAAAGAGGATCGGGACGGTTATCTGCAGCGCCGCACCAACGACCGATCACCGCTCAGTCGCTTCCTCGTCGATCACTACATGGGCGTCAGCCCTTTTTTCGGGAAAGCAGCCGAGTATGCGGTGAACCAACGGCCTGCGCTGACGCCCGCACAGGAGTGGGAGGTCGTGACAGACTTACTCGGACGCGCCCGCCGATTGCAGCAGCCGACCGTCGTGTTTGACGCGCAAAACCGCCCGAGCGCTTTTTATCCCTTTGTCCCCGAGCAGATTCACGGGCGCACGGAGTCGTACGCGACGCTGAGCGAAGCCATCGATGTCTACTACCAGGAACTTGCCATCGCGGACATCATCCGCTCGAAAACGGGCAACTACCTGCGCCTCGCGAAAAACGAAATCGAAAAAAACCGCCACAAGATCGACAAGCTGGCCGCGCAACTCAACGCCCGCGACGAAGCGGAAGGATGGCGTGTGCGGGGAGAACTGCTCACCGCCTACCTGTACCAACTGCAAAAAGGCGTTACCGAGGTCGTGTTACCCGATTTTTACCACGAAAACCAACCGCTCGCAATCGCTCTCGACCCGGCCAAAACACCACTCGAAAACGCGAATTCCTATTTCCGGCGCTACCAGAAGTACAATAAAGGACGCCACAAAACGGAAGAGCAGTTAGACCTGGCGAAGACCGACCTCGTCTATTGGGAGAGCGTCGTCCACGAACTGGAAGCGGCAACCATGGACAGCCTAGAGATGATCGAAGCAGAACTGCGCGATTCCGGCCTTTTGAAAAACACGCCTTCCCTGCGCTCGATCCGGCACAAAAAACCGTCTGTCGGATGCGCCATCTACCAAACAAGCGACGGCACCAAGGTACTCGTGGGTCGCAACAACCAAGAAAACGACCATCTCACGTTCCGCGTCGCGAAAAAATCAGAGTTCTGGTTACACGTCAAAGACGCGCCCGGTTCGCACGTCATCCTGCGCAGCGACGCGCCGAGCGAAGCCACGCTTTACGAGGCGGCACTGCTCGCCGCGCACTTCAGCCGCTTCAAAAACGCTGCAAAAGCGCCGGTCGATGTGGTTCCGATCAAGGCGCTTTGGAAGCCCAACCACGCGCGACCTGGGTTTGTGCTGTTTATGGGGCAACGCACCCTGATGGTTGCCATGGACGCGGATGTGATCCGCCGTTTGCTGGAACCCTCAAAACCATAACGGAAGGTGTTGATCTCGATGTCGGCTGGCCGTTTTGAAACCATCCCCTACCTTGAAGACGAAACGCAAGACGCACTCGCGGCGCGAGTGTTTGTGCCTGGCCAGTACTCGCCGTTGTACAAGTACGGAATCCTTTACGTGTTTGACGGCCTCGACTACCTGTCCAAAGGCCGCATGCAACAACTGATCGAGGCCGAATTCGGGGAACAGTTGCCGTTTTTGATCGCGTTTTTGCCGGTGTCAGCCGAACTGCGCGCGGCCGCTTACGACCCGCAGGGCGCCCGCCACGAACGGCACCTGCACGCGGTGGCGCGAGGGCTTGTGCGCAAGCTGGAGTCAGAGTACACGCTCATCCCCCTTGGTTCCGCCCGCGGCCTGCTCGGTTCGTCGCTCGGCGCCGCGATGGCGTTTGCTCTTTCTGTCGCGTACCCGAAGCGGTTCCGCTACCTCGCCTTGCAGTCCCCGTATTGGCCAAGCGGCCAGGATCACGTCGTACACGGGTTGACCAAAACCACGCTCATGGGCTGCGAAGCAGATCTCTTTGTCGGCGCAGCGGAACACACGGGCACGCTGAAAAACGGGCACCCGCACGACTACATCCAAGACGCCAAAAGCTACCAAGCGACGCTGCTTCAAGGCGGTGGCCACGCTCGCCTGCACCTGCGTCCGGGCGGACACACATGGGACGCCTGGAAAGGCGACCTGCCGCAAATCCTTCACCAATTTGCCGGTCAGGTCAAGCAATTTGACGGCGACGCCGCGTCGCACCCGTGACCGCGGCACCGCCAATGGCACCCTCTACATTCCGAACGCCCACGGGTCTTTGTAAAACTTTTTGAGGACATCCGCTTCCGCTGCCCGGATCAGGTGAATCGCCTGCGCTTCGGCAATCAGCGTTGCATAGTCGGTCAAAGCATACAGCTTCACGTCGGCGGCGGCAAACGCCACCTCCGTTTTGGGGAACCCATAGGTGAACACGCCCACCACGTGCGGCACAATCGCCCCCATTTCCCGCAGCGCCTCGACCGCATTCAGCGAACTGCCGCCCGTTGAGATCGTGTCCTCGACGACGAGCAGGCGTTGACCCGTAAGGACGCGGCCTTCGACGAGGTTCTGTTTGCCGTGCCCCTTGGCGCTCGACCTGACGTACACCAGCGGCAAGCCGAGGCGGTCAGCGAGCAGCGCCGCGTTCGGAATGCCCGCCGTTGCGGTGCCAGCGACTCCTTCGATCGCGGGCAGTTCGCTCGCGACAAAGTCTTGCAGCGCGTTCAGCACCGCGGTTCTCGCAACGGGTGAGGACAGCACGAGGCGGTTGTCGCAGTAAATCGGCGACTTGATCCCGGACGCCCAGGTATAAAGCTGGTGCGGACTCAGCGTAACGGCGCCGACCAGCAGCAGGATTTTCGCAATTTCCGACTTGTCATGATAAATCACGGGATTCGACACGTATTATTCCCCCTTGTGCGCAAGTGCGCCCGATACTTCCTCTTGAATCGCAAGTAACGCCTTGCGCGGCTCCTGCGCCCGCAACACTGGGCGCCCCACGACAAGATACGACGCCCCCGCCCGTACCGCCTCGGCGGGCGTCGCGACGCGGCGCTGATCATCCGCCGTTGCCGTGCGTGGCCGAATGCCCGGCACCATCGCGGCAAGACCCGTTGCCGTGCGCACGGACTGCACCTCGCGCGGTGAACACACGACACCGTGCAACCCCGCGTCTGCCGCCAGTTGCGCCAGGCGCAGCACACCCGCGCTGGCATCCGTTGAAGCGAGGCCAATTGCCTCCAAATCGCTCGCTGCGTGGCTGGTGAGGATCGTCACCGCGAGCAGTTTGACCGCTTCGCGTCGAGCGTTCGCCGTCTGCGCCGCCTCTTGTGCCGCCGCTTGCGCCACCGTCAGCATGGTAGCGCCGCCGAGCGCATGAACCGTAAGGAACTCAGCGCCCGTTTGCGCTGCCTGACGCACCGCCGCTTTGACCGTGTTGGGAATGTCGTGGAACTTCAAATCGAGGAACACATGCTTGCCCGCCTCCACCAGTTCACGAACAAAGCCCGCTCCCGTCGCCAGATAGAGTTCCAGCCCCACCTTGTAGTGCGTGCCTGCGTCACCGAGTTGCTCGACGACGCGCCTTGCCGCCACCGCGTCTGGAACATCGAGCGCCACAAACACAGGGACTCCCGTTTCACCCATCCGTCACCCTCCTCGCACGCGGGTTGGCTGCGCCGATCAGATCCCGCACCCGCGCCACCTCGTGCAGGGCGCACCACGAGCGTACCTCGTCCACAATCCGCGGGCATACATAGGGATCGGTAAAATTCGCCGTCCCCACCTGCACCGCCGTCGCCCCGGCCTGCAAAAACTCAATCGCGTCCCTGCCGGTCGCAATGCCGCCGATGCCGATCACAGGCACGCTAACGCTCGCCGCCACCTCGTACACCATGCGCAGCGCCACCGGCTTGATCGCGGGGCCGGACAGACCGCCGATCCCGTTGCCGAGTAGTGGGCGCTTTTTTTCAATGTCAATCTGCATACCGATCAGCGTATTGATCAGGGAAATCGCGTCAGCGCCCGCCTTTTCGCACGCCTGCGCCATGTCGACAATGCTTGTGACGTTGGGCGACAGTTTGACGATCACGGGATAACGCGACGCGCACTTCATTGTGCGCACCATATCAGCGGCCATCGTCGGGTCAGTGCCAAACTGAATGCCGCCGCACTTCACGTTGGGGCAGGAGATGTTCAGTTCAATCGCGTCTAGGTCGGCGCTGTGGTTCAGCGCCTCGACCACGGCGACGTAGTCCTCGACCATCGTTCCCGCCACGTTGACGATCACCGGCACAGCCGCCACCCGGCGCAGGTACGGCAACTCCTCGCGTACCACACGCGAAACACCGGGGTTCTGCAACCCGATCGAGTTAAGCATGCCAGCGGGCGTTTCCGCCACGCGCGGCGTGGGGTTGCCCTCCCGCTCCGCAAGCGTCGTCGCCTTGACCACCACCGCGCCCAGCAGGTTCAAGTCGTAGAAGTCCTTCATCTCTCTACCGTACGAAAAACACCCCGACGCCGGCATGACCGGGTTGTTGAGCGTCAACCCGCAAAACGACACGCGCAGATCCACTTCACCCGAATTCATGCGAACACCACCTCCGCAGCGGGAAACACAGGCCCTTCGCGACAGGTTTTAAGCGGACGCACCACGCCGTCCCTGGCGATTTTGTGTACGCACCCGGCACACAGACCGATCCCACACCCCATGCGCTCTTCGAGCGAGAGGTAGCCGGGGAGGCCGCGCACCGCCAGTACGTCTTTGACCGCCTTCAGCATCGGCGTCGGCCCGCAGGCGTAGTAGCGCACGACGCCTTGCAGGCGCTCTGGTTGCAAAAAGTCAGTCACCCGCCCCCGCTCACCCAATGTGCCGTCGTCCGTCACGACGATCACCTCGGCGTACGGGGCGAAGTCATCGAGCAGCACCGCCTGGCTGGCCGTCTGGAATCCCAGTATCGCCAGCGCACGAATGCCGTGTGCCGCCAACTGGTGCGCAAGTTCGAGGAGCGGCGGTACGCCGATGCCACCGCCGACCAGTAGCACCCGCCCGTCCCCGTCGTGAACCGAAAACCCCCGTCCCAGCGGTCCGAGTACGTCGAGCGCGTCGCCAGGTCGCTTTGCCGCGATTCGCCTCGTCCCTTCTCCCTGCGCCCGGTACACCACCGTCACCGTGTTGTTGTCGAGGTCCGCTTGACACAGGGAAAGCGGACGGCGTAGCGTAAAGTCGAACGAGTCGGTTACGCGGATGTGCCAAAACTGACCCGGCGCATACCCGTTTTTTTTCAAATCAACTGGCGCCCGAAACACCATCCGGTACACACCGTCCGCGATCGCTTCCTGAGCAATGACTTCAGTTTGTGGCAACCTGACGCCCCCTGTCTTCCGAACGCATGAGTGGCAACGCCGTAAAACTGATCGACGAAAGGACCTCGAACACCGCTTTCGCCGTATCGAGCGACGTCAGACAGGGAATCGCGTGTTCGACCGCCTCGCGACGAATCCGAAAGCCGTCACGTTCTGGTTTTTTGCCGCGCGTCAGGGTATTGATCACGAGTGTTGCCTCACCGCGCCGGATCATGTCAAGCAGCGTCGGATCGCCAGAGGAGATCTTATTCACAAGGCGCGCCTCAATGCCGTAACGTTCAAGGAACGCCGCCGTGCCTTCGGTCGCGTAAAGTTGAAAACCGAGCGTCGCGAGTCCGCGCAGGATCGGCAACGCCTCCGCCTTGTCCTTGTCGGCGATCGTCGTGATGATCGAGCCGTGCGTGGGGAACCGGAAGCCCGCCGCCACCATGCCTTTGTACAGCGACTTAGCAAAATTGGTGTCAGTGCCCATGACCTCGCCCGTCGACTTCATTTCCGGCCCCAGCGTGACATCCAGCGAGCGGAGTTTAGCAAAGGAAAAGACCGGCACCTTGACGGACACCAGTTCCCCCTCCGGCACCAGTCCCGTTTCATACCCAAGGTCTTGCAGCCTACCGCCCAGCACCGCGTGCATGGCAAGATCAACCATCGGAACGCCCGTCACCTTGCTCAAAAACGGCACCGTGCGCGAGGAACGGGGATTCACTTCAAGGACGTAAACCTGATGATCATACACGACAAACTGAATGTTTAAGAGTCCCACGACGTTCAGGCCGCGGGCAATGCGCACGGTCACGTCGACCATCTGCCGCTTCAGGTCTTCGCTCACCGACTGCGCCGGGTAGACCGCAATCGAGTCGCCAGAGTGGACGCCCGCGCGCTCGACGTGTTCCATAATGCCGGGCACGATCACCGTTTCGCCGTCCGAAATCGCGTCCACTTCCACCTCTACGCCGAGCAGGTAACGGTCGATCAGCACTGGGTGTTCTTTCGACACGCGGGTCGCCTCGCGCATGTAGCGGCGCAACTCGTCTTCCGAGTAAACGATCTGCATGGCACGGCCGCCAAGCACATATGAAGGGCGTACGAGTACCGGGTAGTTCAGTTCCCGCACCGCCTTGAGCGCCTCGTCAATCCCGGTCACCGCGCGTCCTGCGGGGCGCAGGATGCCAAGCTCCGCCAAAAGGTCGTCAAAGCGCTCGCGGTTTTCCGCCCGATCAATGTCGTTGACGGTCGTACCAAGGATCGGAATCCCGCGTTTGGCGAGCGGCTCCGCCAGACTGATTGCCGTCTGACCGCCGAACTGCACGATCACGCCAAGCGGCTGTTCTCGCTCAATCACGTTCACCACGTCCTCCACGTACAGCGGTTCAAAGTAGAGGCGGCTTGACATGTCAAAATCGGTCGACACCGTTTCCGGGTTGTTGTTGATCACAATCGACTCGTAGCCGTGATTCTTAAGCGCCAGCGAGGCATGAACGGAGCAGTAGTCAAACTCAATGCCCTGCCCAATGCGGATCGGGCCGGAACCGAGTACCACCACTTTTTTCGCGTCGCTGGGGCGCGACTCGTCTTCTTCTTCGTACGTCGAGTAGTAGTAAGGAGTCTGTGCCTCGAACTCGGCGGCGCAGGTGTCGACCATTTTATAGACCGGACGCAGCCCCAGCCGCGTGCGCATGGCGGCCACCTCTTCCTCCTTCACCCCGGCCACATCTGCGATCACGCGATCGGCAAACCCGAAGCGCTTTGCGGTGTAAAGGAGTTCATCGTCGAGCCCCTTTGTGATCTCTTGTGCCAGTTCGTAAATACGCACCAGCTTGCGCAGAAAAAAGCGATCGATGCGTGTCGCTTCGTGCAGCGGTTCGACGCCCGCGCCGCGTCGGATCAGTTCGTACAGCACGAACAGTCGTTCGTCGTCTGCCTTGGCCGCGCGCCGCCACAGTTCATCATCCGACTCTTCGTAAAGGTCAGACAGGGCAAGAAAATCGACACCAATTTCCAGCGAGCGGACGGCTTTAAGCAGCGACTCCTCAAACGTTCTGCCGAGCGCCATGACTTCCCCCGTCGCCTTCATCTGCGTGCCAAGGCGGCGGTCGGCAGAGCCGAACTTGTCAAACGGCCAGCGGGGGATCTTCGTCACCACATAGTCGAGCGCCGGTTCGAAACAGGCGTACGTTTGCTTCGTGATCGGATTTTGGATCTCGTCCAGCGTGTACCCGAGCGCAATTTTGGCCGCCACCTTGGCAATCGGGTAGCCAGTCGCCTTCGAGGCGAGGGCGCTGGAACGGCTCACTCTTGGGTTCACCTCGATCACGTAATACTGCGAACTGAGCGGATCAAGCGCGAACTGGATGTTGCAGCCGCCTTCGATTTTCAGCGCCCGAATAATGCGCAGGCTAGCGGCGCGCAGCATCTGGTACTCACGGTCGGTGAGCGTTTGGCTCGGCGCCACGACGATGCTGTCGCCCGTGTGGATGCCGACCGGATCAAAGTTTTCCATGTTGCAGATCACGATGCAGTTGTCGTTTTTGTCGCGCATCACTTCATACTCGATCTCTTTCAGCCCGGCGATGCTGCGTTCAATCAGCACCTGCCCAATCGGCGACAACGACAACCCTAGGCTGACGGTGTCCTGATACTCGTCTTCCGTTGTCGCGATGCCACCACCCGTGCCCCCCAGCGTATACGCGGGGCGGATGATGGCGGGCAACCCCACTTCGCGGTAAAACGCCCACGCCTCTTCCATGTTGTGAACGATGGCGCTTTCTGGCACAGGCTCGCCGAGTTCCCCCATCAGGGCGCGAAACAACTCGCGATCCTCCGCCTGGCGGATTGAGGTGAGCGAGGTGCCAAGCAGTTCCACCCCTTCTTCTTTGAGAACCCCGCTTTCGGCAAGTTCGACCGCCAGGTTGAGCCCCGTCTGACCGCCAAGCGTCGGAAGCAGACCCTGCGGTTTTTCCTGGCGGATCACACGCGCCAAAAACTCTTTCGTCAGTGGTTCCACATACACGCGGTCGGCCATTTCTGGATCGGTCATGATCGTCGCGGGGTTCGAGTTGACCAGTACCACGCGCATGCCCTCTTCGCGCAGTGCGCGGCAAGCCTGCGTGCCGGCATAGTCAAATTCCGCCGCTTGACCGATCACAATCGGCCCTGAGCCGATCACCAGAATGGACGCGATATCGTGACGCTTAGGCATGACGTTTTCCCCCCTCCGCAAATCGCTCCATCATGCCAATAAACTCATCAAACAAGTAGTCGCTGTCGTCCGGCCCTGGTTTGGCCTCCGGGTGGTACTGCACGGAATAAGCGGGGACAAATTTGTGCCGCACGCCTTCGACAGACTGGTCGTTTTGGTTCGTGTGCGTGAGTTCGAGATCGGTCTTCGCGAGCGAATCCACCGTCACCACATAGCCGTGGTTTTGCGAGGTCATGTACACACGACTGGTTTTTAAGTCCTTGACCGGGTGGTTGACGCCGCGGTGACCGAAGGTGAGCTTCTCCGTCTTCGCTCCGCACGCGAGCGACAGCACCTGGTGTCCCATGCAGATGCCAAACATCGGCACTTGCCCAAGCAGGGCACGGACGCTCGCCACCGTATCCGGCAGGTCTTCGGGGTTGCCCGGACCGTTGGACATCATCAGTCCCTGTGGCCGCCAGGCGAGAATCTCTTGCGCCGAGGCGCTTGCGGGCAACACGATGATGTCGCAACTCCTTGAGCGCAGCGAGCGAATCACGCCCATCTTGGTGCCAAGATCCAGCAACACCACGCGCTTGCCCTCGCCCGGCAGGCGATACGGCGCCTTCGTCGTCACCTGCGCCACCTGGTCACGCGGCAGTTCGCACGAACGCACTCGCTCGATCAGCACTTCATCCGGCTCCTCGCCTGTCGTGAGCAGGCCGCGCATGGTGCCATGAACGCGCAGCGTGCGCGTCAACTTGCGCGTGTCGATCTCGGCAATGCCGATCACGTTTTCCCTGATCAGGTACTCTTCCATTGAAAACTGACTGCTGTAGTGGCTCGGCGCCTCCGCAAACTCGCGTACGACAAACCCGCGCACGTGTGAGCGTGTGGATTCAAAGTCGTTGACGGTGCAGCCGTAGTTGCCGATCAGCGGATAGGTCATCGTGACGATCTGCTCGCAGTAAGAAGGGTCGGTCAACACCTCCTGATACCCCGTCATTCCCGTGTTGAACACGACTTCGCCCAACGATTCACCCGACGCGCCAAAGTGCTTACCGACAAACACGCTGCCGTCTTCCAAAACCAGTCTCGCCTTCAACCGTTCGCCCCCCGTTTTCTTAATCACGTTCATACACCACGCGGCCTTTGTGCATTGTCAACACTGGCCACCCCCACAGCTCGCGCCCCGCAAACGGCGTGTTGCGGCCTTTCGACAAAAACGCCGTCGGATCGACCACACCCGCGGTATCTGGGTCGATCACAGTCAAATCAGCCGCGCCGCCCACCACGAGCGTTCCGCCCGGCAAACCGAACACCTCGGCAGGGCGCGTCGCCATTCTGTGTACAAGTTCCGGTAGCGTCAACACCCCGCTTTTCACGAACGCCGTATACAAAAGGGGAAAGCTTGTTTCCAAACCGACGAGGCCAAATGGCGCCGCCGAAAGCCCGTTTGCTTTTTCCGCCGCCGTGTGCGGGGCGTGATCGGTCGCGACCAGATCGAGCGTGCCGTCAAGCAATCCCTGCACGCACGCCAATCGATCACGCTCACTTCGCAGTGGTGGATTGACCTTCGCGTTCGCTTCCCAGTCCCATACGGCGTCCTCCGTTAACAGCAGGTGATGCGGGGTCACCTCCGCCGTCACCCTCACTCCCGCCGCCTTCCCTTGACGAAGCACGGTCACCGCTGCCGCCGCGCTGACGTGGCAACAATGCAGGCGTGCGCCTGTCTCCTCCGCCAGCCACAGGTCGCGTGCGATCATCGCCGTTTCCGCCGCACCGGGAATCCCTTGCACACCCAGCTTGTCCGCCACGCGACCCGCATGAATGTGACCGCCGTGCGCGAGCGAGTTGTCCTCGGCGTGTACCGCAACCGGCAAATTCAGCGCACTCGCCGCCCGCAGCGCCCGGTACATCACGCCCGCCGACTGCACGCCGCGTCCATCGTCCGAAACCGCCACCGCGCCCGCCTGTTGCAGCGCACGAAAGTCCGTCAACTCCTCGCCCTGCTCCCCCTTCGTGATCGCGGCAATCGGGCGCACCGTCGCGTACCCGTACTGCTTGGCGCGGGCAATCACGTCACGAACAAGAGCGGGCGTATCGAGAACGGGACTTGTGTTCGGCATCGCGCACACCTGTGTAAATCCGCCCGCTGCCGCCGCCATAGTGCCTGTTTCGATCGTTTCTTTATGCTCCTGCCCCGGATCGCGCAAATGCACGTGAACATCGATCAGACCAGGCAGGATGTACCCGTTCACCTCACGCACGATGTGACCGGTTCGCGGCAAATCCGATCCCAGCGCGGCGATCACACCATTTTCGATCAACAGCTCCACTTGTTGCAGCGCGTTCTCTTTGGGGAATACAACGGTGCCGCCAGTCACAATCAGCCCCATTTCAAGCCTCCTCGTCCACCAGCGCCGCTGTGAGCAACGCCATCCGCACCGGCACGCCGTAGTGCGTCTGTCGGAAGTAAGCGGCACGCGGATCGCGATCGACCGCAGGCGTGATTTCGCCTGCGCGCGGCAGCGGGTGCATGATGATCGACGTCGGCTGCATGCGCGCGAGGATCGCCTCGTCGACTACGTACAACCCCTTGCTCGCCTCATACTCGTCAAGCGAGTGGAAGCGTTCTTTTTGAATGCGCGTCTGATACAACACGTCCGCTGCGCCAGCTACCTTCGCCAGACTGGGTTCAAATTCCACCTGTGCCCCGCGCGACTGCGCGTACTGGATCAGGTCGTCTGGCAGTGGAGTATGAGCGGGTGCCGCGCACAGAAAGCGGATCCCTGCAAACTGGCTGAGGGTATACACGAGGGAGTGTACCGTGCGCCCGTACATCAAGTCGCCCACCAGTCCCACCGTAAGATCGTCCGTGCGACCGAGTTCTTTGGCGATCGTGAACGTGTCGAGTAGCGCCTGCGACGGGTGTTCCCCCGCGCCGTCCCCCGCTGACAAGACCGGCACCGTGCTGACGCTCGCCGCCCGTGCTGCGGCGCCGATCTCATTGTGGCGCAGCACAATCACGTCTGCGTACCCGGCCACCACGCGAATCGTGTCTTCCAGTGTCTCTCCCTTTACGGCGGAAGAAAACTCACGCGCGTTTTCCGTGCTGATCACGTTACCGCCAAGGCGCAGCATCGCGGTCTCAAACGACAGGCGCGTCCGCGTCGAAGGCTCAAAAAACAGCGCCGCCATGATTTTGCCGTCCAGTTGGTGGCAGTTGCCTTTGCGCAGCTCTGCCTGCATCGCCAACGCCCCGTCAATGACGGACAGGATGTCTTGTTTGCTGAGTGTCTTGGCACTGATCAAGTGTTTCAAGTCGAGTGTGCCTCCTTTGTCGGTCGCGTACTGCACGCTTACTTATAAAGCCGCACCGCATCCTCGCCATCGCATTCCATGATGCGTACATAAATCCTTTCTGTACGCGCCGTGGGAATGTTTTTGCCCACATAGTCCGGTCGGATTGGCAGTTCCCTGTGCCCTCGGTCGACCAGTACCGCCAACTGGATCTGTGCGGGACGCGCCGACTCGGTGAGCGCGTCCAGCGCCGCCCGCACTGTGCGACCAGTGAAGAGGACGTCGTCGACGAGAACCACCCGTCGTTTGTCAACAGCCTCCAGTTGTGGTTGAGCAGAGGGTTCGGCGATTTTTTCCCGATCGTCACGAAACGGGGACACGTCCAGTTCCAGCACCGGCGGCTGCCGCCCCTCAATGCGGCCAAACTCCTCCGCCAGCCGCTTCGCCAAGTAGAACCCGCGCGTGCGCACACCCACCAGCACAACCTCGGCCGCGCCGTCCTGACGCTCGACAATCTCGTGCGCAATGCGTTTCAGCGCCCGCTCCATGGCGGTTTGATCCAGCAGCGTGACCGCCTCGTTGTCGCTCACTCCATCACCTTCCTCCTGCCACACGCAAAAAAGGAACCCTCCCAAAGAAGAGGATTCCCTTGCGCGAGCGCACGCCGCCACGCCCTACATCGAGCAACGTGCCTGTCCATCGCGTCATCCGCCGATCACCGCTTCCTTGCAAGTCTCTCTGTACCTGCTTAAAGGACCTTTGCGATTTTGTTCATCATAGCAAAGGGGGCTGCCAGCGTCAAGACAAGCGGAGTGTCTGCAAAACGCTTTCCAAGACGGCGGGAAACGGCGCGTGAAAGAGCAGGGCATTGCCTGTGCGCGGGTGGACAAACCCTAGCGCCCCCGCATGCAGCGCCTGTCCTGCGAGGCGCAGCGGGTCTTGCGTCGCATACACCGGGTCGCCCGCCACCGGGTGGCCGATGTAGGCCATGTGAACGCGAATCTGGTGCGTGCGTCCGGTTTCCAGGCGCAGCTCCAGGTGAGAATAATCGGTGAATGTTTCTAATACGCGAAAGTGTGTCACGGCCTGGCGCCCGCCACCATCCTCGCGCACCGCCATCTGTTGGCGTTTGTGCGGGTGCCGTCCGACTGGCGCGTCCACACGACCGCGCTCATGGCCAAATGTGCCGTGTACAAGCGCGTGGTACACGCGCGTCATGGTGTGCGCCTTGAGTTGCTCAGCCAACCCGCGCTCGGCAAGGTCGCTCTTGGCCACCACCAAGAGCCCGCTCGTGTCTTTGTCGATGCGGTGGACAATTCCCGGACGCAGCGTGCCCAAATCCGTCGGTAATTTGGCAAACCGACCAAGCAGCGCATTGACAAGCGTTCCGCTAGAGTGACCGGGAGCCGGGTGTACGACCATGCCGCGCGGCTTGTTCACGACCAGCAGGTCATCGTCCTCATAAACGATATCAAGCGGTATGTCTTCTGGCACCGCCAACATCTGCACAGGTGGCGGCCAGTCGATCTGCACCTGTTGCCCCGCCTGCACCGCCTTGCTCGCCTTGGCCACACGCCCGTCGACCCGCGCCCTGCCATCGTCGACCAGTTGTTGAATCACGGTTCGGGAAACACCTAAGCGATTCGCTAGGTACTTATCAAGGCGCTGTTCCGACTTCGCCACCAGAAGAACACGTTCCCGTCCTGCCGCTTCGTCGTCGGTATCTAAATCGCCTATCCAGGATTCATCCGTCCAGTCGTTCATCGGCTCCCTCCCCCCCATTGCGCCGCGCCACCTTGCGATCGCCAAAAAAGAAGAACCGCACGACCAAATACAGAATGGACAACACGATCATGCTGTCCGCAAGATTAAACACCGGAAAATGGATGAACGACAGGTACACGAAGTCGATCACCGAACCAAGGCGCACGCGGTCGATCAGGTTCCCCGCCGCACCGCCCAATAGCAGGCCAAGCGCCACCCGAACATCCGTCCTGCCTTTTCCGTACCTGCGCTCGACATAGACAACCGCCACCATGACCGCCAGCGACACGACAATCAGGAGCAGGCGCTGATTGATCAGCATGCTAAACGCCGCGCCGCGGTTTTGTATGTATAAAAGATCGAGTACGCCGGGAATGATCACCACTGCCTGGTCATAGGCCAAATGCGCAACCACCAGCCACTTGGTGAACTGATCAAGGATGACAACGATGATGGCGATCAGATACAACAACGCCCTTCCCCCTCACCCCGACATGGTACCATGAGGAAGATCCGCCAACAAGTCAGTCTGTTTCGTCCAATTCCTCGACCAGTCCACCAAAATCGTGGAACGAGATCACCTCTTCTTCGACGGGACGCACCCGCTCGACCGCCTGCGCCTCCACCCGCTCTTCGCAACCGATGCAGTACTTGGCCGCTGGGTTGGCTTCCAGCCGCTCCTCACCGACCTTTTGGCCACACCTTGCGCAAGTGCCGAAGGCACCGCTCGCAATCCTAGCGAGCGCATCCTCCACCTCGCCGAGGCGAATGCGCTTCTGCTCTTTCACCGCGAAATCCAGATCCCGTTCTGTCAGTTCACTGGCAAGATCCGCCGGGTGCTGATCGTACGAAGAGAGTTCGCTTGTCGCCTCTTTGAGCGACGCCTCCGCATGTTCCTCGTATAACTGCGTGATTTGGCGTTCAATTTGTGATTTTTCGTCTACCAGCCAGCGCTGATAACGCAATGTGTTCATCTGCAAAACCCCAGTCCGTATCCTCATTCGACACATCAACATCTGTTGTTATCCACTTTAAGCTAGCTTCTCCATGTTGTCTGGAATTATTTCGCATTGTGTAGAACGCATGATCATGGGATAGTGTGAGGAGAAGGAGGGAGGTCGTATGCGCAGAACGCACTTGCGCCGCTTCGCCAACGTCCTCTTGTGGATCAGCGGCATTCTCATTGTCCTGAGTTTTATTGCCAAAGAGGGGTTCCAAATCCATTTCGATCTGGTGTTGTTGCCGTTTTTCGTCGCGCTTGGCCTGGTCGGACTTGCCATCATCCTGGTTTTGGGCGTGATATGACAACAGCGAGGGCGTACGCATCGCCCCCGCTGTTGTTTGATGCCCTGCCCCTGTCGCCCTACCGTTCGTTCATGCGCCTAGAATTCCTGCGCAGCGCGGACAAATGTGATCGTGTTCGCCGTGCCTGCCCACATCGGTGCGCACATGCCAGCAGCGGTCACACTTTTCCCCATCCGCTGGACTGACAACCACGCCCGCCGCCGCAAAGACAAGCGCACCCGCTGGCGCCACCTCGCCGTCCGCATGGATCGTGACTCCCGATACGATCAACAACTCTTTCACGTCCACGCCGTGCTTTTCCAGCACCGCCAAGTCGCGCACGCCGTAAAGATCAACGCGGGCGCCGAGCGACTGACCGATCGTCTTATTCTGACGAGCTGCCTCCAGCGCCTGCAACACCGCGTCGCGCAGTTCCAGCACCCGGCTAAAGTCATTCGCCAGTCCGTCATCAGCATACTCGTGAGACAACGCATGCCACTCTTGCGTCTGGACGCTCGTGCCCGCCAGATCGGGCAGCGCACGCCACACCTCGTCGGCGGTAAACGTCA
This sequence comes from Bacillota bacterium, assembly GCA_021846165.1. GTDB lineage: Bacteria > Bacillota > Bacilli > Alicyclobacillales > SLC66 > JAJZCL01. The sequence goes on from JAJZCL010000004.1 coordinate 37,679, forward strand.
GAATCGGCGCCACCAGCCGCACCAGCGAGTGCAGGCTGTCGTACAAAACCGTTTGCACCGCTTTCCGTTTGATCGAGTCCGCTTTTTCTACATACAAGACGTCTTTCATCACATCAAGGTAAAAACTTGACAGGTCGATCGCGCAAAAGTTCTGTACCGCATGGTACACCACATGGAACTCGTAGTTCCGGTACGCCGCCTTGCAGCGCTCAGACAAGCGCGCCAAGCGATCCAACAAATAGCGGTCAATGCTGCGCAGTTGTTCATACGGAACTTTTTGCTTTGGCGCAAAGTCATACAGATTGCCGAGCAGAAAGCGGAAGGTGTTGCGAATCTTGCGGTACACCTCCGCCACTTGGCGCAGGATCGCCTGAGAGATGCGCACGTCCGCCTTGTAATCGACCGACGCCACCCACAGCCTGAGAATGTCCGCCCCCATCTGTTCGATGACCTGGTTCGGATCCACTCCGTTGCCAAGGCTCTTCGACATCTTCCGTCCCTCGCCGTCGACAATAAAGCCGTGCGACAGCACCTGTTTGTACGGTGCCTTCCCCGTCACCGCGACAGAGGTGGAAAGAGACGAATTGAACCAGCCACGATACTGATCCGACCCCTCCAGATACAGGTCGGCAGGCCACGCGAGTTCCGGTCGGTGGCGCAAGACCGCCATATGACTCGAACCCGAGTCGAACCAGACGTCCATAATGTCCGATTCCTTGCGAAAACGCTTGCCGCCGCACGCGCATGACTGACCTTCCGGCAGCAGGTCGGCAGCGTCGCGCTCGAACCACACCTGCGAACCGTACTCTGCGAACAGGCTGGCCACGTGTTCCATCGTATCTCGGTTCAACAGCGTTGCCCCGCAATCTTCACAGTAAAACACCGGAATGGGCACGCCCCACGTGCGCTGACGAGAGATGCACCAGTCGGCGCGGTCGGCAATCATGTTGTGCAGGCGCAACTTGCCCCAAGGCACTGCCCAGTCTACCCGGTCAATCTCTTCTAACATCGTCTCGCGAAAGGCTTCGATCGACGCAAACCACTGCTCCGTCGCGCGGAAAATGACCGGATTTTTGCAACGCCAGCAGTGCGGGTACTGGTGTTCAATCTCGCCTTCCGCCAAGAGTGCCCCGACCTCGCGCAGTTTGTCAACGATCAGCGGATTCGCCTTTGCGTAGAATACCCCTGTAAATGGCGCCGCCGCTTCGGTGAACTTCGCTTTGTCGTCAAGCGGGGCAAACACCGGCAAACCGTACTTGAGGCCGACCATGTAGTCGTCCATGCCGTGCCCCGTCGCCGTATGTACCGCGCCCGTGCCCGTTTCAAGCGTCACGTGTTCACCAAGGATGATCACCGAGTCGCGTTCATAAAAAGGGTGGCGCGTGACAACCCCCTCCAGATCCTTCCCTTTCATGGTCGAGAGTGTCGTATCGCTTGCGTGCGCAAGGTGGGCTGCCTTTAGCACATCATTCACAAGCGCAGACGCGACGAGCCATCTCTCGCCATCAACTTCCAGTAACGTGTAGTCAAAATCAGCTCCGAGCGCGATGGCAACGTTGGCCGGAATCGTCCACGGCGTCGTCGTCCAAATGACGACGCTCGCCCCCTCGGGCAGCCTCCCCTTGCCGTCCACCACCTTGAACTTCACATAGATCGACGAAGACCGCTTGTTGGCGTACTCAATCTCCGCCTCCGCCAGCGCCGTTTCACAGGACGGACACCAGTACACAGGCTTCAAACCTTTGTATATATACCCTTTTTCAACCATGACCCCAAACACGCGAATCTGTTCCGCTTCGTAATCCGGGGTCATCGTGACATACGGATGGTCATAATCACCGCGCACGCCAAAACGCTGAAACTGCGCGTTTTGAATGTCGATAAACGATTGCGCGTATGCGGCACAAGCCGCCCGAAAATCGGTCACCCGAATCTCGTGGCGGTTCAGTTTTTTGGCCTTGATGATCGCCGTTTCGATCGGCAATCCATGCGTATCCCAACCCGGTACATAAGGAGCGTCAAACCCATCCATGGTTTTCGACTTAACAATAAAGTCTTTGAGAATTTTATTGAGCGCATGACCGATATGCGTATTGCCGTTCGCATACGGCGGTCCGTCATGCAAAATGAACTTCGGCTTGCCTGCGCGACTGTTTTGGACTTGTTGGTAGGTGCCTTCCTCTTGCCAGCGCCTTAAGATTTCCGGTTCCCGCTGCGGCAGGTTGCCGCGCATGGGGAAGTCGGTTTTTGGCAAGTTAAGCGTTTGATCGTACTCCATTCGACAGCCTCCACAATGTATTCAAACAAAAAAGTCCGCCACCCATAATTCCCTTTAGGAGTGCAGACATTTTCACGATTTCGCCGCATATGACGAAATCCTATCCTAAAGCGTATCGCCAACAATTGTCACGCCTGATCGGATTCCTCTGCAATCTCTTCCCAACTGTCCGATTCCAGCATTTCCATTTGCGCGTGAATCAACGAACGGAAGCGTGCGCGAAACACCATTGCCTGTTTTTTGATCTCATCGAGTTCGAGTGAGCTTTTGCGCGCCTTGTTGAGCGCCTCCTGCACAATGCGATCAGCGTTCTTCTCCGCCTCGCGAATCATGAGTTGCGCCTCTTTACGGGCGTTTTGCTTCACTTCTTCCGCCGTTTCCTGTGCCAGCATGATCGACTTGCCAAGCGAATCCTCCATCGCACGAAACTGCTTCACTTGTTCCTCTAATTGCGTGATCCGCTCTTCCAATTCCTTATTATGGCGAATCAAACTTTCGTAGTCTTTGATGATGCGATCGAGAAAATCATTGACCTCATCTTCATTGTACCCACGAAGCGAGCGCTTAAACTCTTTATTGTGTATATCGAGCGGGGTTAATGGCACGGAAAGTCTACCTCCTATGTAATTAAGCCCAATAGTCCAAGTAGAAACC
>JAJZCL010000093.1 GCA_021846165.1 Bacillota bacterium
ATTGAAGCGCTTGGCTACCTGTTGATGATCAGTCTGTTCATTTACATGACACTGGAGAGACGATTGCGACTGGCAGTGCAATAACAGAAGATAAGACTTCAGCCTGTTCATGGCACGTACACGACAAAGCCAACAGCGAGGGAAATTTTGCTTCTGCTCGCCACGGTTCAAGTGATCAAATGGTACGATCGTGACGACAACCAATGGTACAGAGAGGTGCGCTACGGTGACGAGGTCAAGAAGGTATTCAATTTACTTAATTATGACCCCGCTGCCTACACAACGATTTCCGGGCGTAACAGAGTGCCAGAATACAGTCCATAAATCCGCTCAATTTCAACGCCGAGTTCTAGGAGGCAAAAATAAAACACGCCTCGCTCAAGGGTGCGAAATGTGGGTTTCATGGCGCGGACGACAAGTTTCTGACGCAGTCGTTCGATCGAGCAGATCGAACAAACCTCTCTGCCGTAGTCCCCGCAATACTCGCAGATAGTGTTCAAATCCTTCTGTGTAAGGCTTTTTTCAGTGCTTTTCATAGTCTGCACTCCTTCGATCCAGGGTTGTCCCAAAGAGAGAGGCATGTACTATTTAATCGCAAAATGGCGAACTAGTAAAGAGCGAGTTTTGTCTTTCTGAGTCGAATTCGACGAATTTTACGCAATGTTTATGAAAAGTGTAAGTGCATTTCGAACGGTTGACTGAAATGTGGCTGATCTGATCAATATCGTCAACCTTTGACAATCTGCCTAGCGCCCAAATACTTGGGTCCCCAGTACGAGTTGGTGATGTTGTCGATAGACACGCCGTAATCTTGGGCGTCGACCATCATATTGTTGCCTATGTAAATGCCGACGTGAGTGGCGCCTGGCGCATATGTGCTGAAGAAGACAAGATCCCCGAGTGATAGATTGCTTTCGTTGACAGGGACGCCTTCGGCAAACTGTTCTTCCGATGTGCGGTAAATGTTAATGCCAAAGTGAGCGAACACGTACTGCGTGAACCCGGAACAGTCAAAGCCTGAGGGACTGGTTCCGCCCCATACGTAGGGGGTTCCCATAAATGATTCTGCATACTTTAAAAGATCTGAAAGGTTGACCGACACGAGGTTCTGTTCGGCCTGTGAAACATAACTGGAGTTTTGCATTAATTGTTCCGCTTGCTGAGTTTCGAGAATGATTTGCTGAATTTGCTTTTGCGTGAGTTGAATCTGACTTTCCAGTATGCCGTGTTGGGTAACCTGCGATTGAAGGTTTTGGTTGACGGCGTCAAGTGCTTGTTGTTTTTGGTTTTCTACCAATTGGTCGGCCTGGATGAGAATTTGGTATTCAGATTTTTTCTGCGCCAAATGGTTGTAATCGGTTAGCTTAAGCGTCTTTTGCAAATTCAGTTGGTGACTGATGCCCGAGATCTTCTGTTCTAAATCCTTGTCTGCCCTGGCAATGGTGACCAACATATACAAACGACTGAGGAAGTCTTGCCAGTTCGTCGATTGCATCAGCACCTGTAAATACGAAACATTGCCGTTTTCGTACATGACGCGAACCTGCTCGGCCAAGTGTTGGCGATAATAAGCGAGTTTCTTTTGATTGTTGTCGATACTGTGATTCAAGACAGCGATTTGCGCTTCCGTTTTTCGCATTTGCGCAAGGTTGTCTGTCAGTGCGCCGCGCAGATTGGTTAAGGAACTTTCATAATTTTGTACCTTATCCTGTAAGGTTTGCACCTGTGCCTTTGTGACCTGAATTTGCTGATCGGATTGGTTGGCTTCGGACTGCAATTGGGACAAGAGTTGCTTTTCCTGGGACAACGAAGTGGCGGTGGCAATCAAGGGACTTCCCCCCACCATCACGGCAAGCGCAATACTGGCGATCCATCGTGCGGTATGTCTACGTGTCAATTTGCTATACACCTCAGAAGATAAACGTATCGATTGCTATCAAATTCGACGGTACTTTCGAATATTCCTCCATCGTCGTGTCGGAAAAAGCGTAAACTTGTAGAATGATTTTGCCGTCAACACAAGATGTGTATAATCAAAAATTGAAGAAACGTCAGTCATGCAAGTTTCAGGGGGAAAAATTGTGGGAAAAATAAGGCGTTCAGTTGGAATTGGCGCGGTTGTTGTCGTTGTGGTTGCGGCAGGCATTGTTGCATTGGCAAAAACAGGTGGCGTTAAGTCAACCCCGCGACAGATTTCGGACTTGTCGCCGATTACTTCTAATTTTAACGTGAGTGTAGTACCCGTATCGGCTCCCGCCGCCATCCTGATTGATGCGGAAAACGGTCAGGTTCTGTACGCGAAAAATAGTTTGCAACAGCACTATCCAGCCTCTCTTGTCAAGCTGATGACGTCACTGATCGCGCTTGACATGGTCAAAAAAGGAACGCTTAAGTACCAATCGTTGATTCCGGTCAGCCAAAGCGCGTATCAATTGGCGATAACGCCAGGTTTGTCGGTGGCGTACCTGAATCCATCGGAAAAAATTACGCTCTCGAAAATGCTCGAATACATGTATGTGGTTTCTGCCGACGATGCGGCCGTTGCGCTCGCCGATGCCATCGCTGGCAACCAGCCGAAGTTTGCTAAATTAATGAATGAGAAGGCGATGCAACTCGGATTGACGGGAACGCACTACACGAATGCGTCCGGATTGCAGGATCCAAAACAGTTTACCAACGCATACGACGTAGCGAAAATTTCGCAATACCTAATTCAAAATGATCCAATCGTGCTCAAATATGCGTCAGAACCAGGGATGTACATTCATCCCGGACAGTACGGCTATACGTACGATCAACTGCTCGGTCAGTACAAAGGCCTCGATGGACTCAAAACCGGTTCCACCAATCAAGCGGGATACTGTTTTTCCGGAACGGCTGAACAACACGGTCACCGTTTGATCAGCGTGGTTCTTGATGCGAATTCGTTTGCGAACGTGTTCCAAGACACAGAAAACTTACTCAATTACGGTTTTCGTTTTTATCGATCGGTGAATTTCCAAGCGGCGGGGCAACCACTCGGCGTCAAATTGACGGTGAAGGACGGCCAGAACCAAGCGCTTGGGATGGCTCCCAAAAGCAACGTCTTGGTCGATGCGTTGGGAGGAAAGATTGGTGCGTATTCGACAGAGTTTTTGCCGAGCGTTGCGCATGCGCCCATTGCAGCAGGGGAACGGGTGGGGACGGAGGACGTTTTCGTGAAAAATCATATTATTTTGCAGGTGCCTGTGTACGCCCTACAAGCCGACCCTAAAGCAGGCTTGATCACCAAGTCATGGCGACTCATCATGAATCATTTGCATCAAGTCGCGGCAAAAATCGTGAACTGGGCTGTATTAAAGCTGTCGCACCTTTAATTTTTGCGCCAGAAACGTTTCTTTGCGGCTTTACTGTACAGGTAAACAGCGGCGGCCAGAATGACGAGGAACAAAGCGACCTTAATCAGGAACGAGATCACGGCAGAAAGTACCACATATGCGACGATGATCAATGCAATGGTAAAAAGAAAACGCAGAATTGAACCCATAGGAATCCCTCCTTGTTTCTAGTCTAGCACAAAAATCGTTGCAAGGAGATGATCATGTGGCTTTCTGCGTTGTATTGAATCGTTAGGATTCAAATTGACCAGGGTCGAACCCGTCCACCGATGGTTTGTTGGTGCGAACCAAGTCGTTCCGGAGTATCGGTTCACCGAGCGGGAAGCTGTGGTCGATGACGACCCCGCCGCCTTCGTCCGACATACGCTCCATTTCTAGGTGAATGTCTTTGTCCATGGGCAGTATGGTGTCTTTGACGGTTCTTCGATGATCCCGTCTGGTTGGGCGGTCTGTATTTTGTTCCACCATGAACCTCTCCTTTCGTCATGATGTGATATAATCACTTGTATTAGAACAGTGAGGGTAGCAACCCTAGCTTGTGACTCGGGTTGCCGTTTTATGTGCCGGGAAAGACGCCGGCGCCTGTCGATTTTTTTTACATTAAAGTAAAGCGAGGAGAACGCATGACTGTTAACAACCAACCATTCAATGCCAAGTCCGTCTTGCAAGTGGGCGGCAAAACATACCACTACTACCGTTTGGGGAGTCTCACAGAGCAGGGAGTAGGCAACATCGATCGCCTTCCCTTCTCCATCAAGGTATTGTTGGAGAACGTGTTGCGCAAGCTTGATGGCTACGTCATCAGTGAGGACCACGTGCGCCAGATCGCCAACTGGAATGCGGAAAACCCCGATCAGAATCAAGAAGTGCCGTTTATGCCCGCGCGTATTTTGTTGCAAGACTTCACGGGCGTTCCGGTGGTGGTCGACCTGGCGGCGCTTCGGCAAGCGGTGGACCGCCTTGGCGGCGACCCGGAGAAGATCAACCCTCTCGTTCCCGTGGACTTGGTCATCGATCACTCGGTGCAGGTCGACACGTTTGGCCGTGAAGACGCGCTGCACGTGAACACGGACTATGAGTTTAAGCGCAACGAAGAGAGATACGAATTCCTGCACTGGGCGACCAAGGCGTTTGAGAACTTCCGCGCCGTCCCTCCGTCGACTGGTATCGTCCACCAAGTGAATCTTGAATATTTGGCGACAGTTGTGCAAGTGCGCGAAGAGAACGGCGAACTGGTTGCATTCCCCGATACGCTTGTTGGCACCGACTCGCATACGACGATGATCAACGGTCTTGGCGTCCTCGGTTGGGGCGTTGGCGGCATTGAGGCGGAAGCCGGGATGCTGGGGCAACCGCTGTATTTTGTCACGCCAAAGGTCATCGGTTTTCGTCTGACGGGCAAGTTGCCAGAAGGGGCGACTGCCACCGATCTGGCGCTGACGGCTACCAATATGCTGCGGAAAAAAGGCGTGGTCGGGCAGTTTGTCGAGTACTTTGGTCCTGGCGTCAGTTCGATGAGCCTGGCGGATCGCGCGACGATCGCCAACATGGCGCCTGAGTACGGAGCGACCATGGGCTTCTTCCCGGTCGACGAGGAAACGATCAACTTTCTACGCAACACGGGGCGCAGCGAGGAACTGGTACAACTCGTCGAAGCGTACACCAAGGCGCAAGGGTTGTTCCGCATGGACGACATGCCGGATCCGGTGTATTCGGATGTGCTGGAACTCGATCTATCAACGGTGGTGCCGTCACTGGCCGGTCCCAAACGCCCGCAGGATCGCGTGAACCTGACGGATCTGAAAACTTCGTTCCGTGAAGTATTGCATAAACCTGTTAAAGAAGGCGGATTTGGCGTCAGTCAGGAGGACGCGAACAAGAGTGTGACGGTCAAGCAAGAGAACGGTCTGATTTCGGACATGAAGGCGGGTGCGCTGACGATTGCCGCGATCACGAGTTGCACCAACACCTCCAACCCGTCTGTCATGCTGGCGGCCGGGCTGCTCGCGAAAAAGGCGGTTGAGCATGGTCTGAAGCGCAATCCGCACGTCAAGACTAGCCTTGGCCCCGGCTCGCGTGTGGTGACGGAGTACCTGACCGCCTCTGGCACTTTGCCTTACTTAGAACAGCTTGGCTTTCACGTGGTGGGCTATGGCTGTACGACGTGTATCGGCAACAGCGGGCCTTTGATTCCCGAAGTAGAAGATGCGATTCGCGACAACGACCTGACGGTCGCAGCTATTTTGAGCGGTAACCGCAACTTTGAAGGCCGCATTCACCCGCTGATCAAAGCCAACTATCTGGCCTCGCCGCCGCTGGTCGTCGCGTTCTCGATTGCGGGCACGGTCGATATCGACGTGTACAACGAACCGCTGGGTCACGACGATCATGGTCATCCAGTGTTCCTCAAAGACATTTGGCCGACAAGTAAAGAAGTGGAGGATGCGATTGCCTCGTTTGTGAAACCGGAAATGTTCGTGTCCAAGTACGACAATGTGCTTGCGTCCAACGAGAGATGGAATATTCTACCCACTCCAGAAGGGGAACTGTTCGCCTGGGATCGCGATTCCACGTATATTCAGGAACCTCCGTTTTTTGAAGGGCTTACGCAAACGCTTGATCCGGTCGAGCCGATTGAAAACGCGCGCATTTTGGCGCTGCTCGGTGATTCGGTCACAACCGACCACATTTCTCCGGCTGGATCGATCAATCCGAAGAGCCCCGCGGGACTGTTCCTGCAAGATCGCAAGGTCACCGTCAGCGATTTCAACTCTTACGGATCGCGCCGCGGCAACCATGAGGTCATGATGCGCGGCACGTTTGCAAACGTCCGCATTCGCAACGAGGCGGCGCCGGGGACGGAAGGCGGCTTCACGACCAACTTCCTGAACGGTGAAGTGGTGCCGATCTACGATGCGGCGATGGAGTACGAACAGGCGAATGTTCCAACGGTCGTTTTTGCCGGGAAGGAGTACGGCACTGGCAGTTCCCGCGACTGGGCGGCGAAAGGCACGTACCTGCTCGGGGTCAAAGCGGTCATCGCGGAAAGTTTTGAACGGATTCACCGCAGTAACCTCGTCGGAATGGGCGTACTGCCAGTTCAACTCGACGCGGGTACGACGTGGAAGGGGCTGGGACTCACTGGGGCGGAGAAGGTGACGCTAGAAGGCGTGAACGATCAGATCCAGCCGCGTCAACGCATCAACGTCAAGGCTGTGCGCGAGGACGGAAGCGAAGTGGCGTTTGTGGCCACCGTTCGCCTCGACAGCAATGTTGAGGTGGATTACTTCAAGAACGGCGGCATTTTGCAAATGGTGCTGCGCAACTTGATGAAGGCATAGTCGATCACGATCAAGTAAGCCGTTTGATAGCAGAATAGGGGAGGGGTTGCTCCAAAGTCGATGACGGCGGGGACAACCCCTTTGTTATGTGGAATTTCAAATTAAATAAGAAGGAAATATGCTTTCGATCCCGAACGGAATTCTATCACAAGCAAAGAGAGTACCCCCACCTCTAAGCAAAGCGAAGGTGGGGGGTGAATCGCCAAAATGACTGAAAGCAAGCCCTTTTCCGAGTCGAAAAGATGCTACGCTAAGAAGAGAAGGAGGTGAACTTTCTTGAAAGAACAAGAATCGAACTACCGCGCCTACCCCATCCGCGTGAAGAAAGGTCATCGGTTATACGACTACTTTTTAGCACAAAGTCGTCTGGCGAAAAACCTGTATAACCACGCCAATTTCTTCATTCGACAGGCGTACACGGCGCTGACGCAAGAGAAGCCACTGGAAGCGAATCAGCAAGAAGTGA
>JAJZCL010000005.1 GCA_021846165.1 Bacillota bacterium
GCGGGCGTCTGTCGTGGAGTCTGTGCAAAACCCGTTCGAGGATGCGCGGACAACCGTCACTGGCACCTTGCGGGTGCTGGAAGGCGCGCGCAGAGCGAAGGCGTGCAAGGTGGTGTTTTCCTCAACGGCTGCAGTGTACGGCAATCCGGATGCGCCGTTGCCGCTTGTGGAGGACACCTCCACCGACCCGATCTCCCCGTATGGCGTGTCCAAGCTGGCGGCGGAGCGATACCTGCGAGTATACAAGGAACTGCATCAAGTAGACTTTGCGGTGCTGCGTTACGCGAATGTTTACGGACCGCGTCAAGGTGTGACTGGCGAGGGCGGGGTGATCGCCATATTCACCAAGGCCGCCTTGCGCGGTGAGCCGTTGCGCTTGTACGGGGATGGCTTACACACGCGCGATTACATAATGGTACACGATGTCGCGTGCGCCAACTTGCTCGCCGCCGATCGATCCGGCAGCTTTCTCCTTAATATCAGCACTGGTTTAGAAACGAGCAACCGCCGCTTGACCGAACTTGTTGCTGCGGCGTCGGGACGCGAACTGGACGTGCGGGAAGAATCGGAACGCCCCGGCGATATCAGGCGCAGCGCTCTCTCGCCGACGCTCGCCACGTCGAGCATCGGGTTTGCGGCGAAATACCAGATTGACGAAGGACTGCGCGAAACGTACCAATGGATGTTGAACTGGTCGGCGGATGGAAGTTGACATTAATTCCTACGCTAGACTATAATCAAGGATGATACGCAATGTGAATGCGTTCCAGGTGGTTAACCTCCTGTATTGTCGGCGGAGGGAGGGAAAATATCATGTCAGAGATTAGAATTCGCAAGAATGAATCCCTTGATTCTGCCTTGCGGCGTTTTAAGCGTGCGACCGCTAAGGACGGCATCCTCGCCGAAGTGAAGAAACGGAGACAGTACGATAAGCCTAGCGTGGCGCGCAAGAAGAAGTCGGAAGCGGCGCGTAAACGCAAGAAATACTAATTTGACTAAGCTAGGAAAAGGGTGACGCCCCCGTGGCACTGGCGGATCGCTTGGAACGGGATTTAGTGCAAGCGATGAAAAGCAAAGACAAGGTTCGGTTGTCCGTACTCAGGCTTGTGAAGGCTGCGGTACGCAATGCAGAGATCGACAAGCGCGTCACGCTTGGGGACGATGAAATCGTCGGCGTGTTGCGCAAGGAAGTCAAGCAGCGCAAGGAATCGCTTATCGCGATTGAAGGCGCTGGACGGGATGATCTAGTTCAGGAGCTGCATGTGGAGATTGGCATTTTGGAGGAGTATCTGCCGCAGGCGCTCGCTGAGGAACAGATTGAAGGCATCGTGCGCGAAGTGGTTGCCGAGGTGGGTGCCGTATCCAAGGCGGACATGGGCAAGGTGATGCCGATCGTGATGAAGAAGGTTGGCGGACAAGCGGAAGGCAGAATCGTCAACCGCATCGTTCAACAGGTTTTGGCCACGCTTTAGACATCGAACAGACTAGCGAAGCGACTCGTGAATACGGGTCGCTTTTTTGCGTATAAGTTTGGCGTGACGCGCATACATGTGGAAAGGAGGGGGGGTGCCATTGAAATCGAAAGTCCGCAAGTGGGCGGAACAAATGGCGCAAGACTGGTTAGAGGCGCCTGCCGACACGCTGGGTGCCAAATCCCGGTTGGTGGTTTTGGCCATGAATCAGGCGGTGATCGAAAACTTCTTAGAACTCGCCGCATTTTCCCCGGAGCAGGTGCGCATTCTCGTGCGGGATGGCGCGATTTCGATTGTGGGACAAAACCTCTGTATTCGTTCCGTGACGCCAGAAGAATTGCTGGTCGAGGGCGAAATCAGTCAAGTGCGTTTTTCCCGAGATACTGAAAGCGGGTGGGCGTGAGGAGGGAACGAATGGCTTTTTTTCGCTTGTCCGAATGGGTAAAGGGTTACGTGGAAATGGAAGTGCGGAACGACGTCGACAAAAACCTGCTTCGAACGCTCGCCACAAACGGCATCCGCCTGTGGAACGCGCGCCACAAAGGCAGCGTCTATACGTTTTGTTTGCAGCTTGACGACTTGCATGAGGCGCTAGAGCAGGCGCGAACTTCCCATGTAAAAATTCGCTTTTCCGAGCGCAGGGGACTGCCTTTCCTGATTCGCCATGCCCGCAAACGCAAGACGTTTTTGGTGGGGGGGGCGATGTTTGTCGCGGTATTGTACATGCTTTCTAGTTTTGTTTGGCGTGTCGAGATCGTTGGCGCCGACCAAACGGAAGTAGTGGAGTTCGCGCTGCGAAAGCTGAACATTTACCCTGGCAGTTGGCTGTATAACGTGATGGCGCAGGACGATGTGCAGTTGGCGCTGCTGGAAGCGTTGCCGCAAGTGTCGTGGGTGGGAGTGAAAATCCAGGGCACGTCGGTGTTTGTCAACATCATTCCGCGCATCGCCCCCGCCAAGCGGCTGGAACTGCATCCGCAAAACGTGGTGGCAAGTGTACCTGGCGTGGTGGCGAACATTCTTGCTGACAGCGGACAGGCGCTGGTTCAGCAAGGGGAGTACGTGACGCCGGGCGCGGTGCTGATCAGCGGTGAACTTGATAACGGGAAAAAAGTGTACGCGAGCGGCAAAGTGGAAGCGATCGTGTGGTACCGCACGGAGGTCAAACTGCCGCTTCAACGTGTTGACTTGCAGTACACGGGTCGTTACGTCCGACATGATTACCTGGTGATCGGGCAATTGCCGGTGCCAGTTTGGGGGTTCTCGCACCCTCCTTATGCGTTATCGAATGCGAATCAAGTCGATGAACCGCTAAAATTGGGGGATTACAAGTTGCCTTTGCAGTTCCGTGTCGATACCGTATATGAGGTGAAAAAAGTCCATGTCAAGCTGTCCGTCGCGCAAGCCACCGCGCGGGGCATGCAGTTTGCCGTCCGTGAAGTGCAGCGCATGACGCCAGACGGCACAAAAGTCATTCGACAGAATATTTTACAGCGTAAACAGGTGCGTGGTAATCTATATGTGACGGTCTGGTCTGAGGCGCTGCAGAACATCGGCAAGCCTCAGGAGATACCAGACGCGATCCAGCAGTAATTGAGGAGTTGGGATCAAAGGTTGAGTGATCAAACCTCGACTTCGCGCAAAATCGTCCTTCGCGATAATGACGAAGCCAGAATGGTGTTTGGTCCGCAAGATGCCCACATTCGTCTCGTGGGTCAGGCGTTTTCCTGTCAACTGATCAATCGCGGCAATGAGTTGACCATCTCGGGAAACACTGCGGATGTAGATAAAGTATACGACCTTGTCGACGTGCTGGCGCAGCTTGTGCGAAAGGGTCTGTCTGTCGGCGAGCGCGATGTGACCTATGCAATTGAGGCACAGCGGCAGGGGTACGTTCATGAATTGCTGGAGTTGTACGCGGAAGAGCTGGCGCACAACTACAAGGGCAAACCGATCCGGATCAAGTCGTTGGGACAGAAGCAGTACGTCGACGCCATGCGCAAGCGCGACATCGTGTTTGCGATTGGCCCCGCTGGCACGGGCAAGACGTACCTGGCCGTGGTACTCGCGCACATGGCGCTACGGCGCGGCGAGGTCAAGCGCATCATCCTCACCCGTCCCGCCGTGGAGGCGGGGGAGAATCTCGGCTTTTTGCCCGGTGACCTGCAGGAGAAGGTGGATCCTTACCTGCGTCCGCTGTACGACGCGCTCCATGACGTGATGGGGCCTGAGCAACTGGCACGAGCAATGGAACGCGGGTTGGTCGAAGTCGCCCCGCTTGCGTACATGCGCGGTCGCACGCTGGATGAGGCTTACGTGATCTTGGATGAAGCGCAAAACACAACACCGGAACAGATGAAGATGTTTTTGACACGACTGGGGTTTGGCTCCAAAATGGTAGTGACTGGTGATGTCACCCAGATCGATCTGCCGCGCGGAAAACTGTCAGGGTTGCGCGAAGCGGTGCGCATTCTCAGTGGTATCAATGAGGTCGGCATGATCGAACTTGATGAAGTGGACGTGGTTCGTCATCCCCTTGTCCGAAAAATAATTCGCGCCTATGCGGAGGATGAGAGCGAGCGAGAGTGATGGTCGCAAAGTCTACTAAGAAGAGTTGGCGTGTATGGTTTAAAAGCGTTAATTTCCGCTACAGTCGAAGGGTGCGCAGCGCGATTTACGCGCTCTTGGCGATATTTCTGTTCAGCGTGTTGGTGGGTACGGTGCTTCCCGTTCGCTATGATCTGGCCGTCGGGCAGGTAAGCCAAACCACCATTCGCGCGCCGATTGACGCGGTGGACACGCACGCGACCAACCTAGCCAAGCATGCGGCGGCAGCCATGGTGCCGAAGCGTTATGACATCAACCCCGCCACCGAAGAGCAGGCGCTTGGCGCGCTGGATCAACTTTTTAACACCGCGCAGTCGTTGCGTTCTGAAAAAAAACTGACAAATGCTGAACGATACGTGCAATTGCGCAAATTTGCGCCTGCAAAACTCTCGTCGTCAGCCCTCCAATCCATTCTGTCGCTGCGTCAGAGTGATCAGGTGGCGGTCAGCAGCGCCGCCATTAGAATTGTGCAGCAGATTTTGCAAAACAACTTTTCCGCAAGCGACATGAAGCGTGCCGATATGGTTGTGGATCAGCAACTCGTGGCGCTCAACGTGAGCGAGAGTTCGCGCCTGTTGATCGGTCAAATCGTCATCTCAGTACTCAAGCCCAATCTTGTGTACAATGCGGTACTCACGCAGCAAGCCAAAATTGCGGCGGAACAGGGCGTGCCGGACGTGTGGATCAACCGCGGGGATATGATCGTCCGTCGTGGGCAGCTGATTACGTCTACGATCATGAGTCAGTTGCAAGACTTGAAACTCTTAAAGACCGAGCCTGATTATGGCATTTATATTGGATTTTTCTTGTTTATCGCGGTACTCGTTAGCGCGACTGCGTCGTTTATACAGATAAGGAAAGGTAAAATTTCCCTTGATAATGTACACCTGTTGTTGTATGCCACCATCGTGGGGCTGATGGCGGCGTTGATCAGCATCGAAAAGGCGGGCATCGTCGCTGGATTGCCGCTTGCTTCGTCTTATGTGTTGCCGCTCGCGGCAGGCAGCATGCTGACCGTGATGTTTTTCGGAACGTCGCTGGCGATGCTGACGTCGGTACTTTTGGCGGTCGCGGTCAGTGCTGCGTTCGGTTACGATTTTCAACATTTCTTTGTGATGTTGAGCGGCATGATCGGCGCGTCGCTGACCATGATTCGCGTCAAACACCGCCGCGTGTTCATGCATGCGGGATTGCTTGCGGCGTTGCTCAATGCCGTCACGATCGCGCTCATGTTCCTGTTGCTGACCTCGTCGGGGATTCGAGACTTGGCGTACGAAGTGGTATTTGGGGTGATCAGCGGCATTTTGTCGTCAGTGTTGACGATCGGACTCTTGCCTTTTCTGGAAACGGTCTTTCGCATCACCACGCACATGGGCTTGCTGGAACTTGGCAATCCCAATCACCCGCTCTTGCGCAAGCTTTTGCTAGAGGCACCGGGGACGTACCACCACAGCCTGATTGTCGGCAATCTGGCCGAAGCGGCCGCAGAGGAGATTGGCGCTGACTCGCTCCTATGCCGGGTTGGCGCGTACTATCATGATGTCGGAAAAATGCGGCGTCCTCAGTTTTTCATTGAAAACCAGTTTGCAGGTGAAAATCCGCACGAAAAGATCGCGCCCAATCTTTCTTGCATGATTGTGACGGCGCACGTGACGGACGGCATCGAGATGCTGCGCGAGTACAACATCCCAGAGCCGATTCGCGATATTTGCGCAGAACACCATGGCACTACGGCGCTTTGGTACTTTTATAACAGGGCGGTGGAGCTTGACAAGCACCACGTTCCGAGTATTGACCAATATCGCTATCCGGGGCCGCGCCCGCGCTCTAAGGAGGCGGCTATCGTCATGGTCTGCGATGCGGTCGAAGCTTCGGTGCGCTCGCTGAACAAACCCACACCGCCACGAATCGAAGCGATGATTCGCAAGATTATCAAGGATCGTTTGCAGGACGGTCAGTTTGACGAGTGCGAGTTGACGCTTGGCGATTTGGAACGCTTGGTGGGGGTATTCATGCGCACCCTGCGTGGGGTTCACCATGAACGGATCGAGTATCCCAAGATCACGAATATTGTGGAATTGAAGGCCAAAAGCTGACTTGCTGGAGAGGGAACGCCAAATGAGTGAAATTCAACGCGATCATGATATCGCGGTGCGTTGGGAGATCAACCCCGAACCTTTGTTTGCGCAGACGGAAGCGGAGGCGATTGTAGACGGGGTGTGCGCGGCGATTGCTCGCAAGGCTGAACTGGAGGCCGTGGAGTTGTCGTTGTCGTTTGTAGACGAGCAGGAGATTCAGGACTTGAATCGACAGTATCGAGGCATCGACGCAGTGACCGACGTGCTGTCTTTTTCTTTGCTCGAAGGAGACGAACCTGAGGTGATTGATGAAGCGGGGCCGCTCGCGCTGGGTGATATTGTGATTTGCTGGCCGGTGCTGGCGGCGCAGGCTCGCGAGTACGGTCATGCGCCTGCACGCGAACTCGCGTTTTTGACGGCGCACGGGATGCTGCACCTGCTTGGCTACGATCACGAAACGCCTGCGGAAGAACAGGCGATGACGGCGCTTCAGGAAGAGGTTTTGACGACGATCGGGATCACCAGGTAAAGACTGATGAAGGCGCTGATCCAAAGCTTTCGTTTCGCGCTGGAAGGGATGGCGTATGCGCTGCTCACGCAACGCAACATGCGTATCCACTTTGCCGCCGCGATCTTTGTGGTGTTGCTTTGTGCGCTTTTGCAGGTGAACACGTATGAGATCATCGCCGTTTTGTTTTCAGTAGCTCTGGTGATCGCTTTGGAGTTGGCCAACACTGCGGTCGAACGGGTGATCGATCTGCTTGTCGAAGAGCGGCGCCACCCTTACGCGAAGGTAGCGAAGGACGTTGCGGCGGCTGCGGTATTTGTCGCCGCTATCAACGCGGTTTTGATCGCGTACTTCGTCTTTTATGACAAGTTGACGCCACCGCACCTGCGCGATTGGCAGGCGAGTTTGCATCCTCCTTATATTGGTGCGTTTTTGATCGCGCTGTTGCTGCTTTTGAACCTTATCGTCGCCTATGCGATTTTGCTCCGAAATAAGCACAGGAGAAAGTGATTCCGTGGATTGGAATGAACTCATCGCCGCCGCGTGCATGTCGCGGATTCACGCGTATGCGCCGTATTCCGGCTTTGCAGTCGGTGCCGCTGTGTTAGCTGACAACGGCCAGTTGTACGCCGGGTGCAACGTAGAGAACGCCTCCTATGGCCTTGGCAATTGTGCCGAACGGACGGCGGTGTTCAACATGGTGGCGGGCGGCGGCAAACGCATCGCGGCGATGGCCGTGATCGCCTCTGGTGATCGAGCGGTAGCGCCGTGCGGGGCGTGCCGTCAGGTGCTGACCGAGTTTGCGGATGCGGATACGCCCGTTATGCTTGCCAACCTGACGGGTCAAACTAAGCTTGTGACCATCGGCGAACTGTTGCCGTACGCATTTGAAAAGGGAGACTTGCCATCGTGATGACGGGAAAAAAATCTGGATTTATCGCCGTTGTCGGCAAACCGAATGCGGGAAAGTCGACGCTCATGAATGCGATCCTCGGTAAAAAAGTGGCGATCATGTCGGATAAGCCGCAAACGACGAGGACGCTCGTACGCGGTATTTTGACGCAGGACGAGGGGCAACTGGTGTTTCTCGATACCCCCGGCATTCACAAACCGCGGCACCTGCTGGGCGAAGTGATGAACGAACTTGCCGAAGGCGCGATGCGCGAGGTCGATCTTGTCGTGTGGGTGGTTGACGCATCGGCTGGCGCCCTGTATCTGCATGAGGATATCTTGCACAAGTTGCAGAGCGCAAAACCGCAAGCAATACTCGTGCTGAACAAGGTGGATCTTGTTGCAAAGGAAAGCCTGCTCGCCCTGATCGCCGAGTATCAAAAGAGGTACGACTTTTTGGAGATCGTGCCGTTGTCCGCAAAGACGGGCGACCAGGTGGATAAGCTCGTGCGGCTGCTCTATCAGCATGCGCCAGAAGGGCCGTTTTTTTACCCGGAAGGCGTGGTCACCGACCACCCCGAAACCTTTTTGATGGCCGAGTTGATTCGGGAGAAGGTGCTGAAGCTGACGCGCGAGGAAGTTCCGCACTCCGTGGCCGTGCAGATCGAGCACACCGAGTTCCGGGAGCACAACCGTGTGCTGTACGTTCACGCCATCATTTACACCGAACGCGATTCGCAAAAAGCGATCTTGATTGGTAAAGGCGGCGGTGTTCTGAAACGCGTCGGATCGCTTGCGCGCAGCGACATGGAGAACCTTTTTTCGCGCAAGGTGTTTCTTGACCTTTGGGTGAAGGTTAAGAAAGACTGGCGCCAAAATGAGTATCTGTTGCGCAGTTTTGGTCTGGCGGATAAAGAATGACGCTGTTGTAAAACAATCTCTGCATAAGCGGAATTCCGTTTCAGCCATGCTAACCTTGATTTCAGTATCACTTTACAGGGGGCGTGCGCATGCGGGAGTTCCTTTGGAATTACTTTGTGTTAACAGGGGAAATCAGCGCCTATCTACTCTACAAAAACCACGAGAGGATCCAATATGCTCACGCGAGACCACGCTTTTGTACTCACTGCCAAACCGTATCAGGAAGGGCACCTGATGCTGGCGCTGTTGACTGAGCGACACGGACTGATCCGCGCCGTTGCGCGGCGGGCGCAGCAAACGGTGAGCCCGCTGCGATCCGCTTGTCAGCCTGTTGTGGAGGCTGACTTTTTGTTGCGTTTGTCGGATAATGGGTTAGCGGACGTATTGCAGGCGGAGGTGATCGACGCGCATGCGCGTGTGCGCGGGGATCTGGCGCGTGCCGGGTTTGCCGCCGCCTGTACGGAGTGGTTGATGCAGACGGGGGGGCGAACAGGGCTTACGCACCCGCACATCGCGTATCCTTGTTATCAGACGTCCCTGCGGGCGCTGGCCGCAGATAGGGAGCCGCCCGCGCTCGTCTACTTGCGCTTCCTCGCTCGTACCTTGCCTGAAGCGGGGCTTGTCTTCGATGCGAAGGAGATCGCGCTGTGGAGCCTGTCGGAAGGCGCAAGGCGGTTGCTTCACGGCGTGGTGGCAGAGAGTGACAGCGTGGCCGCAGCGCCAGACGTGATTCACGAGGCGCTCAGCGTGGTCGGCGGGTGGATTTTTGATCAAACGGGGATCGTGTTAAAATCATTAAAAATTGCCATCCAGTTAACGCAGTGATTCGCTTGGCGGCGCTATGCGGATCGCAATGCGGAGAGGAGAGTACATGTGCTGGATTTTCAAACGATGATCTTGAAGTTACAGGAGTTCTGGGGATCGAAAGGGTGTCTACTGGTGCAGCCGTACGATGTCGAAAAGGGCGCCGGTACCATGAACCCGATGACGTTTTTGCGAGTGCTTGGGTCAAAGCCTTGGAACGTGGCCTATGTCGAACCGTCGCGGCGTCCTGCGGACGGTAGGTATGGGGATAACCCCAACCGGCTGTATCAGCACCATCAGTACCAGGTGATCTTGAAGCCGTCGCCCGCCGATGTGCAGGAGATGTACCTAGAGTCGTTGCAGGTACTTGGCATTGAAGCGGCGCTGCACGACGTGCGCTTTGTCGAGGACAACTGGGAAGCGCCGACGCTCGGTGCCTGGGGACTGGGCTGGGAGGTATGGCTGGACGGCATGGAAGTGACGCAGTTCACCTACTTCCAACAGGTGGGCGGGTTTGAGGTGCGACCTGTCGCCGTCGAAATCACTTACGGATTGGAGCGGCTCGCTTCGTACATACAGGACGTGACCAACGTTTATGATTTGGCATACGCAAGCGGTGTCAGTTACGGCGACGTGTTCAAGGCCGCCGAGTACGAACACAGCGTGTACACGTTCGAGGTGTCGACGGTGGAGCGTCTGTTTGCGTGGTTTCACGAGTTCGAGAGCGAGGCCAAGCTTGCGATGGCGCACAAACTGGTGCTGCCCGCTTACGATTACGTCCTCAAGTGTTCACACGTGTTCAATCTGCTCGAAGCGCGCGGTGCGATCTCAGTGACGGAGCGCACGGGCTACATCGGTCGAGTGCGGACGCTGGCGCGGGAGGTCGCGCAAAGTTACCTAGAGTCGCGGGAGGGGGTGCAGGCATGAGCAAGGTTGATTTTTTGCTGGAAATCGGAACCGAAGAGATGCCGGCGCAGTACGTGCCGCTAGCGGCGTCGCGTTATGCGGAAATTTTGTCACGATATTTTGACGATAACGGACTTACGTATGCAAATATGAAAAGTGATGCCACACCGCGCCGCTTGGGCTTTCTTGTGCGCGAACTCGATGTCAGGCAGGCGGATCGCGTGGAAGAGGCGCGCGGACCGGCGGAGAAAGCGGGTAAAGACGCAAGCGGCGACTGGACGGCAGCCGCAAAGGGGTTTGCCCGGTCGCAGGGCGTCAACGTCGCGGAACTCGCGATCAGGGACACGCCTGCAGGGACGTACTTGTTTGCAATCAAAGCGATCAAGGGGTTGCCGACGAAAGACCTGCTGGCGAGGGACTTGCCGGATTTGATCGCGTCTGCCGATTGGCCGAAGAGCATGCGCTGGGGCGATGTCGATATGAAGTTCATTCGCCCGATTCGCTGGCTATTGGCGCTGCTTGGCGACGAGGTGGTGCCGTTTGCGGTCGCGGAGGTGGCGAGCGCCAACACCACTTACGGACACCGGACGCTGGCGCCGCAGGCGCTTGTGATTGAGCGGACGGATGAGTACGAAGTAGCGCTGGAGCGCGCATCTGTGTTGGTGGATGTCGCCAAGCGCAAGGCGCTGATCGCGCGGCAGGTGGAGCAAGTTGCCGCGCAAGGCGGGTACCGCGCGCAAATCGACGCGGATCTGCTCGATGAAGTGACACAGCTTGTCGAATACCCGACGGCATTCATGGGGGAATTTGACGAAAATTTTCTGGCGATTCCTGCCCGTGTCATCATCACCTCCATGAAGGAGAACCAGCGCTATTTCCCTGTGTTTGACACAGTGGGAAGGCTGGCGCCGCGCTTTATCGGCGTTCGAAACGGCGGCGACGTGAACCTCGCCCAAGTGGTTAAGGGGAACGAAAAAGTTCTTTCGGCCAGGCTGGCCGATGCGGCGTTCTTTTTTGCCGAAGACCGCAAGGTGACGCCGGGGGCGTGGCAGGAAAAGCTAAAGACGATGACGTATCACGAGGAGCTTGGCAGTGTCTACGACCGCGCGTTGCGGGTGGCGGAGATCGCGAAGCGCATAGCGGCGGAACTCGGGGTTGAGGCTGCGGTTCACAATCGGATTGCAACAGCGGCGGCGTATGCCAAGTTCGACCTGGCGACGCACATGGTGTACGAGTTTCCGGAATTGGAAGGGTATATGGGCGGGATTTACGCCACCCTCGCGCTGGGAGACGAGGCGGTGGGGCAGGCGATTGCGGAGCAGTATGACCCCAAAGGCGCCGGTGCCGAAATTGCCGTGAGCCTACCCGGTAAAGTACTCGCGCTGGCGGATAAAATCGAGCGGTTGATGGGCGGCGTGGCGACGCAGGGTGTGCCGACGGGGTCGCAGGATCCGTATGGGTTGCGGCGCGCCGCGATGGGCGTGGTTCGCACTCTGGCCGAAGGCGGCCTTTCCCTCACGCTTGACGTCCTCGTCGGTTTGGCCGAGGCGGTCATGCGGGCGGACACCAGCGTGAAGTCGACCTTCGACGTCAGCCTTAGGCTCGACATTTTGGGCTTTTTGTCGGCAAGGTTCAAGACGTGGTTGACCGACCGCGGGTTGCCAAGCGATGTCGTCGAGGGGCTTGTCGCCGTCAGACCGTATGCGGTGTTGGAGGTAGCGGACATTGCGGAAGGGGTGGCGGAACTGCTGGTTGCGGCCGGGTTTGGTAAGCTCGTGGAACTTTCCAAACGGGTGCGTAACATCATTGCCAAACAACCGGAACCGAGCGAACCGCTGCAATTTGAGGCGTTTGCGGAAGCGGTGGAGAAGCACTTGTTCGAAGCGGTGATGGCTGTGCAATACAAGGCTAGAGCGGCACTCACGAACAAGGACGCGACTGCCGCAATGCGGGCGATGCTCGATCTGGAAGAGCCGGTGAACGCGTTCTTTGATCAGGTGATGGTGATGGATGAACGGCAGGACGTGCGGGCGCGGAGGCTGGCGCTGCTGCACAGCGTTCACCACACGCTTTCGCTGGTGCTGGACTTGAGCCAGGTGACGGCGCACTGACAGAAAAGCCAAAAGAGCCGACTCCACGTAACGGGGAGCGGCTCTTTTAAAACCGACATGTAATTATAATGGCAATGACATGATGTGTTGAAATTCATAGTCGGAAAACAGAAAGACCAGTCCTACGCCAATGCCAAGCCAAAAGTACTGGCTGCGGAACATCTTGCGGCCAAATTGGAACGGCTTTTCCTTTTCAAGGGCGAACCACTTGCCGGAAACGATACCAGCGACGAGCAGAAGCAAAATGGCAGATACGATGCGAATCAGGATATGCAAACGGTACGACTTCCTTTCCTCAGATGGGATCATTGTAGCATGAAAAATTCGACGATTTCAATGATGCAAATTTGCGACGGCGGTGTGTGGCGAACCCACTGAGCGACAGAAATCAGCACTTCGACATAGAAAGGATGAATCAAAAGTGCGCTCTTCTCTCTCTATCGTGTTTGTGGTGTCCGATTCTGTCGGCGAAACGGCTGAGTTTGTGGTGAGGGCGGCGGCGAGTCAATTTGACCATAACCATTTTGAAATTCGCCGCATGTCCTATGTGGATACCATCGACGCCATTCGCGAGATTATAGAGTCCGCCAAGGAAGTGGGAGGCTTTATCGCCTACACTCTGATTCTGCCGACGCTTAGAACCGCCATGCGCGAACTGGCGGAACAAATGGGCGTTCGGGCGGTGGATATCATGGGGCCGATGATGACTGCGTTTGAGGATGTGTTCAACGCCACGCCCCAACTTCGACCAGGGTTATTGCATCAGCTCGATGACGATTACTTCCGCAAAGTCGAGGCCATTGAGTTTGCCGTCAAACACGACGACGGGCGTGACTCGCGGGGGTTGTTTCGAGCAGACGTTGTGCTTGTGGGGGTTTCGCGAACCTCAAAAACCCCGCTCAGCATGTACCTTGCCCACAAAAAGATGCGCGTTGCCAATGTGCCGCTCGTTCCAGAGGTACAGCCGCCGGGGGAATTGTACGAGTTGCCGCAGGGGCGCATCATTGGCCTTACGATTGACGGGGATGAATTGACCCTGATTCGCAAAGAACGGCTGCGCTCGCTCGGATTGAACAGCGACGCCAGCTATGCAAGCTGGCAACGGATACGCGATGAGCTTCAATATGCTGATGACGTCATGCAAAAGCTCGGTTGCCCGATCATCGACGTGTCCCGACGGGCCGTCGAGGAAACGGCGAGCATCATCCTTAGTATTGTCCGACAGCGCTCCCATCCCTGAAAAAGAAGATGGTGGGCGGAAGGATTTTTTTGCCGCGCTAGCGTACATCTATATAAACAAAGGAATTGAGGTTTACTTTTGCGGTTTGCGTGAAAAAATAGACTCAGTCTTTTCTGTCGAAAATTTCGGTTAGGATAATTTTTCGTGCAGTGCGGCAGGAAATTGTAGAAGTTTGACGAAATCATTCTACTAGATGGCGCGTAACACACGTGGAACAGACCGCTCACCGATGTCAGGCGCACTCGACAATGGAGGGGTCGGTATTGATGCGCATACCTGAAGAATTTATCGCCCTTCTGCGCGATCGGGTGGACATTGTCGACGTGGTTTCCGAACACGTCCGCCTAAAACGTAGCGGTCAGTCTTATGTCGGACTGTGCCCGTTTCATTCGGAACGAACCCCGTCGTTCCATGTCACGCCAAGCAAAGGATTTTACTATTGTTTCGGATGCGGAGCAGGCGGTACTGCCATTACTTTTCTTATGGAAGCCGAGCAATTAACCTTTTACCAGGCGGTGAGCAAGCTGGCTGCTAAAGCTGGGTTGCCGGTGCCGTCGATCGACGAACCTGCGTCTGCCAGTGCCGGGAACCATCGTCAACGACTGCTGGCGATTCACGAACTGGCCAACAAATTCTACAACCACATTTTAATGAATCATGAGTTGGGAATGCAAGGCCTTTCATATTTTTCCCATAGGGGGTTGACTAAAAAAATTATTGCGGACTTTCAATTGGGATACGCGCCTGGCGGTGGCAGGGCACTGACCGATTTTCTCTTGCGCAGAGGGCATGCTGTCGATGATTTGCTGACCGCAGGGGTCGCCAGCGTGAACGGACAGGGTGAGGTGCGAGATCGATTTCGCCACCGGGTGATGTTTCCGATCTGGGATTTGCAGGGGCGAACCGTCGGTTTTGGCGCGAGATCGCTTGGTGATGAACAGCCTAAGTACATCAATACGGGTGAGACAGAACTGTTTCACAAAGGTAAGTTGTTGTATGGATTTGCAAAGGCAAGGCATAAAATCCGCCAAACGGGTCAAGTGATTTTGCTTGAAGGGTACATGGACGCCATTTCGTTTCACCAGCACGGGATCGCCAACGCGGTAGCGGGTCTTGGCACGGCGTTGACGGCGGAACAGGCCAACTTATTGAAGCGCGTAGCCGAAGACGTGATCCTGCTTTACGATGGGGATGCGGCAGGGCGAAAAGCGACGATGCGGTCGTTGGAAGTGCTAGGCGAGGCAGGAGTGTTAGCCCGTGTGGTGGAACTGCCTGATGGTGTGGATCCCGATGAATGGATTCGGGAGCGCGGCGAGGTCGGTTGGCGAGGGCTTCAGGATCAGGCGAAGCGGGCGCTCTCCTATCGATTGACGCAACTGACGCACGAACACCCTGATCACATGGGAAGCGGCAGGATCGATTATGTGCGAGACGCAGTCGCGTTGATCGCGCGCGAACCGAGTTCGATTGAGCGGGAGGCGGCTTTGGAGTGGCTGGGCAAAACCTACGCCATCTCAGTCATCGCCTTGCGTGAGGATCTGAGTCGGGAAATGAAGGCTCAACAAAAGCAGCACCATGCGGATAAGTCAGGGAAAATGTGGAATACTTTGAGCCGAACATCAGACGCAACGCAAACTCGGCCAACAGCACCCCAGGGAGGAAGAATGGCCGTTTCTGAAAGGAAGCTACTTACCTACATGGTACTCGATGCGGCAGTGGCAAAACAAGTGCAACAGCGACTGCAGGGCGAATTTTCGATACCTATACACAGCGCATTACAAGCCTATTTATACCAGTTTTATATCGACCATGACAAGTCAGACCCGGAGTTGTTTTTGAACCTTCTCGACGATCCCCACTTGCTGAATTTTGCCACTCGATTGCTGCAGGAAGCGAGCGATGAAGGCGTCGACGTCGACAAGTTGCATCAAGAGGTTGATGACTGCATACAAAACCTGGTTGGCGATGGGATTGAAAAAACCATGCAGGAGATGGTGAATCAATTGAAACTAGCCACCGAACGAGGAGACGTGGAAGAAATGAGGCGCCTCGGGGAACGCATCAAGGCACTGCGGCAAGAATGGAATCGAACTGGCGGTCGCGTGATACGATTGGGCATTTTTCAGAAATGAAGGGGGGGGCGAAGGTGAGTAAGGAAAGGCAAGAAGGGTCGCCATTAGGAGAAACGTTAGAGGATGTCAGAGATCATCTTCTCTCCACCGGGAAAAAACGCGGATTTTTGAACTATCAGGAGATTGTCACAAAAATGGCCGCGTTTGATCTCGAAAGCGATCAGTTCGAGGACTTTCTCGATCAGCTTAGCGATCATGGCATTGAGGTTTTGAACGAGTCGGACGAAATTGATGAAGACTCGGAAAGCGACGAAGACATTGAAGAGCGCGATATGGCGGAAGAAAACCAGCAGGAAGAGGAGTTTGACCTCACTGACCTGAGTGTTCCGCCTGGTGTTAAGATCAATGATCCGGTCAGGATGTACCTCAAGGAAATTGGCCGGGTGCCGCTGCTGTCTGCGGAAGAGGAGATCGAACTGGCCAAGCGCATTGAGGAAGGTGATGAGGAGGCCAAGCGTCGGTTGGCGGAGGCGAACCTGCGTCTGGTGGTCAGCATCGCGAAACGCTATGTCGGCAGGGGGATGTTGTTTCTTGATTTGATTCAGGAAGGCAACATGGGCTTGATCAAAGCGGTGGAAAAATTCGACTACCTTAAGGGGTACAAGTTCAGCACCTATGCGACGTGGTGGATTCGTCAAGCGATTACCCGCGCGATTGCGGATCAGGCGCGCACCATTCGCATTCCCGTTCACATGGTGGAAACGATTAACAAACTGATTCGCATCTCCCGCCAATTGTTGCAGGAACTCGGGCGCGAGCCAAGTGCCGAAGAAATTGCCAAAGAAATGGACATGAGTCCGGAAAAGGTGCGGGAAATCCAAAAAATCGCGCAAGAGCCGGTGTCTTTGGAAACGCCCATCGGCGAGGAAGACGACTCGCATTTGGGGGATTTTATCCCCGACGAAGATGCGCTGGCACCGGCGGACGCCGCGGCTTATGAACTGCTGAAGGAACAGTTGGAGGACGTTTTAGACACCTTGACCGAACGCGAAGAAAACGTGTTGAGGCTGCGCTTTGGCCTTGACGACGGCAGGACGCGCACGCTGGAAGAGGTGGGCAAGGTGTTTGGCGTCACGCGCGAACGGATCCGCCAAATCGAGGCGAAGGCCTTGCGCAAGCTGCGTCACCCCAGTCGCAGCAAGCGCTTAAAAGACTTCCTTGAATGAGCAAGCAGGGGTTTTTAGCGAGCGTGCGACCACTCTGATGCATGTGAGCGATAAGCGCACCTTACATTTACCACTGCGACTCGAAGCGATTGTCCGCATGGTGTCTCGCGTTGATTGTGTGGCGGATATCGGCAGTGACCACGGACTTGTGCCGCTGGCGCTTGTCGGGAGGGGCATCGTGGGTCGGGCGATTGCCATCGAGGTGGCGTTAGGTCCTTTGCAGGCCGTGAAGGCGGCATTTGAGCGTCAGCATTATCGGTTGGAGGCTCGTCTTGGCGACGGGATGCAGCCCTTGCGGCAGGGAGAGGTGCAGGGGGTTGTGGTTGCGGGAATGGGGGGAGCCACAATATGGCGCATACTTACAGACGCTTACGCCGGTAAGCTTTTAAAGGCGGATCTCCCGGAACTCGTTCTGCAACCGATGGACGCGCCCGGACTGATCCGCTGGTTTGCCCGGCGATCCGGATACGAAATCGATCGCGATGTATGGCTTGGTGACCGTGGCATCAGCTATAATGTATTGCGTCTGACGGCGCCTGCGGCGTTGCGCGAGGCGGATTTCGCAGGAGCGTACGATGAATTCCTTAAATTATCGATTAAATCGCGGGTTGAACTGGAGTACGGCTCGGCGGTTTATGATTTGACCAATGCGGCGTTTGCGGCGCATTGGCGTTTGCAAGTCGCAAAACACAAGCGCATTGTCGCGCATTTGGAACGGTCAGTGAGCGTAGAGGCGAAGCGACGCTACGCGCAGGTCATGGAGTGGTTGGATGGGATGAACCGATTGCGACCATTTGAATAATTTCGCATTTATAAATATTGTATATCATTGACCTTGAAAAAATAACGATTTTATGATTTAATGATTTCGTTCAAAAAGTAAGCTGGGTAATCGCTGGCGCAGTGCCGAAAGGCCGCGTGAGAGGAAAGTCCGAGCTCCGTAGAGCAGGGTGCTGGGTAACCCCCAGTGGGAGCGATCCTAAGGAAAGTGCCACAGACATGGAGACCGCCGATGGCCTTTTTGGGGCGCAGGCAAGGGTGCAACGGTGCGGTAAGAGCGCACCAGCGGCGCGGTGACGCGTCGGCTAGGTAAACCCCACCTGGAGCAAGACCGGATAGGAGTACGAAACAACGGCTCGTTGTGTACTCGGGTAGGTCGCTGGAGCGAATTGGCAACAATCCGCCTAGATAGATGATTGCCACCTCATCAGTGCGAGGTTGACAACAACCGCCATCAGCGCGCGAGGAACAAAACTCGGCTTATAGGCTTGCTTTTTGCTAAAAAACCTCCGTACGGTTTCGTACGGAGGTTTTTTAGTGATGTTACAACTGAATCAGTGCGCCGCCCCAGATGAGTCCTGCGCCAAAAGCGACGAGCAGGAGCGTGTCGCCTTTTTTGATCCTGCCGGATTTTAGATTGGCGTCGATGGCGATCGGTATGGTCGCTGAGGAGTTGTTGCCGATGTATTTGATGTTGCTGATCACTTTCTCTTCTGGAACGCGCATGCTTTTGGCCACGGCGTCAATGATCCGCTGATTGGCCTGGTGAGGGATCAGGAAGCTAACCTGATCGATCGTATAACCAGTTTTGGCGAGGACCTCACGCGCCGTTTCTGACATCACACTAACCGCCAACTTGAAAATCTTCGGACCATCCATGTACATGGTTGTTTTCTGGTCTTTGCCCGGCTTGATCGGGTCGCGACTGCCGCCGCTCGGAATCAGCAGGCTTTGCACATACTCCCCATTGGCATGGGTGGTGGCGAAAATGATGCCTTTCTGCTCTTCGCTCGTACTCCTGGAAACGACGACTGCGCCAGCGCCGTCAGCAAAGAGGATGCAGGTTGAACGGTCGGTGTAGTCTGTAAAACGCGTGAGCGAATCGGCGCCGATGACCAGGATGTGTTCGTGCGTGCCCGCGCGGATGAATTGATCAGCCGTGTGCAAGGCCGTAATGAATCCGGCGCAGGTGGCATGAATGTCCATGACGCTTGCCTGCAGGAGTTGCAAACGGTGTTGGACGATAACCGCGACGGGGGGAAATAAGTAATCGGGCGTTTCCGTGGCGACGATGATCATGCCGATCTCGGCGGGATTGATTCCTGCGCTTGCGATTGCCAATTTAGCCGCTTCATACGCAAAGTCAGAGGTCGCTTGATCGGGCGAGGCCATACGGCGTTCCGTGATGCCGGTGCGTGATGTGATCCAGGCGTCGGACGTTTCGACGATCTTTTCGAGATCGAAATTCGTGATCCGATTCTGTGGAAGGTTGGAACCGATTCCGCTAATGACTGAGTGATACAAAAATGCACACCTCCTGAGGACGAACGATACTTGCCCCCATTATAATATATAATCAGGTCATAATAGTAGGCTGTATTCATCGACACGTCAGATCGGGTATAATTAATCAAGGGTGTGTGTCTGACTGATGTGCAATCAAGCAAGAATGATGGTGACTAAACGAGGGATGCGATTGGCATGAACGATCAGTCTAAGCGAGGGGAACCGCAATGGCAACAACGCCTGCTGAACTGGGTGCGGTTGTTGCAATCGGCGGATACGTTACAAGAGATCGAAGAGCAATTTATTGCCAGAACGCCATGGCGCGTGGTGGCGATTTACAAAATTGATGAACAGAAGAATTTGATTCATGCCAATTCCCTCAAGGGTTATGAGCAACTGGGAGTGGTTCCGTCTGGGTATCCGCTTTTGCCGGAAAATAATCTGATCTCCTCAGTCTTTCTGCGCGGCGAAACCGTTGTCATTGACAAAGATTGGGAACAGCATGGTCACTGCTATGGCGAACTTTTTTGCAGGGTTTGGCATGAACTCAAGCTCGAAAAAGCCGCCGCAGTACCGTTGATTCACAGCGGTGTCACGGTAGGTGGAATGCTGGTCGGTGGGGATGAGGGAGACGATTTTGCTGCCGTTGCGCTGCAGTCGTTGGAATTGATTGCGCCCATGCTCGCTTTTCTGATTGTCAAGCAAGACATGTTGGAGACGCTTGAGAGTGAGAACCGTGCCTTCCGCTGGATTCAGGAAATGTCGCAAATTCTGCTGTTTGTCAGGGACGAAGAGGAACTGTGGCGACAGTTTCGCGACATGCTGATGCAGTTGGGGCACATTAACGGCGGGGTATACGCGCAATGCGTTGACGGTGTGTGGCAAGTGGAGGATGTGTTTGGACCGATCGCAAGTTATAAGGAGCGTTTGAATGTCGACTTTCCCAAGTGGTTACTGGAGCGGGTAACGACAAATTGGCAAGATAACCCGTACATATGGTCAAACTCAGGGGTGCGCATTTTGCCTTCATATGTCATCGACGAACCGAAGAACGGCCAAGGACTTCTTGCCATTATTGGCAGTGATCGAGAGCTTTTCGCTGCACTCTCTATCTACTCCGTAGTGACGGATCCATTGCTGAAACGATTGTTACCCACATTGATCCAATCCTTTACCCTCGCTTTCCGTTTGATTCGCCAGCGCAAGCTGTTGGCGCGACTGAGTACGCATGATGCGCTGACCGGGGCGTGGAATCGACGCGGCCTTGAAACGCACTTTGAACAACTGTCGGCAAAACCGGTCTGCGAACCGATGGTGATGATCCTGCTGGATCTTGACTACTTTAAGGAGTTGAACGATCGCGAGGGTCATGACCGCGGGGATGAGGCGCTGATCGAAATATCGCGTTATTTTCTCGCGAATTTTAAACAAAACGATGTTGTGGCAAGACTTGGCGGGGATGAATTCGTGCTGTTGTTGCACAAGCGAACATGGACAAAAGAAACGGCAGACTCGTTACTGAACCTGATTCACGGGGCTCCTTTAAAAAAATATCGACTCAGTATGACCTTGGGCGTCGTCGAGTTCCCTACGGAAGGCAAGGACTTCAGTGCCTGTTATCGTTTGGCGGACGAACGCCTGTACATCGGAAAACGCAACGGTAAAAGCGCGATTTCAGCGCCAAGTGGCTTGATCGCATTATAGAAAAAACGGGAGTGGATGAGAACCTGTGGAAACATCGAAACGGGATGCGATATTAAAAATTTTGCACCAGAATGGCCGCTTGTCGACAGAGACCATCGCGACGATGGTCGGCGAGAGTACGGAAGCGGTCAAGCAAGCGATCAAGGAAATGGAAGACGAGCGCATTATCCTTCGCTACTCGGCCACGATTAATTGGGAAAGGGTAAAAACAGAACGGGTGACAGCCGTGATCGACGTCAAGGTGACGCCGCAGCGTGAGGTCGGTTTCGATGCGATCGCGGAGCGCGTGTATCGGTTTGCGGAGGTCAAATCCGTGACTTTAATGTCTGGCGCGTTTGACCTGCAAGTGGTGGTGGAAGGTGACGACATTCGTGAGATCGCCCGATTTGTTTCAGAGCGACTCTCAACGATTGAACACGTGATCTCGACAACCACTCATTTCCTCTTAAAAACCTATAAATCGGATGGCGTGATTTTTGATGACAATGAGCATGACCGTCGCCTGGTGGTGACGCCATGAGCGGTATTTCCGAGCGTTTATCCAAAACCGTAAGGGGACTCCCACCTTCCGGTATTCGGCGTTTTTTTGATTTGGCGAATCAGATGCAGGATGTCATCTCCCTCGGCGTCGGTGAACCGGACTTTGTCACGCCTTGGCACGTGCGGGAAGCCAGCGTCTATGCGCTTGAACGCGGGTACAC
This sequence comes from Bacillota bacterium, assembly GCA_021846165.1. GTDB lineage: Bacteria > Bacillota > Bacilli > Alicyclobacillales > SLC66 > JAJZCL01. The sequence continues at coordinate 21,528 of JAJZCL010000005.1, forward strand.
ATCGTATACGGCGAATTCGGGGATGTTGGAATTGCGCCGAGAAATCAGCCGGTATTTGCAGAAGTTTGATCTGGATTACGACCCCGAAACGGAAATTCTCGTCACCGTCGGGGGCAGTGAAGCGATCGACCTGGCGCTGCGCACACTGTTGGAACCGGGGGACGAGGTGCTGATTCCTGAGCCAACCTATGTTTCTTATAAGCCATGCACGGTGCTGGCGGGCGGAGTGCCCATCGACGTGCCTACTGTCGGTAAGGATGACTTCAGGTTGACCGTTAATAACTTGGTGCCCCGGATCGGCCACCGCACAAAGGCACTGATTATGTCGTTTCCGAACAACCCCACAGGCGCCGTGATGGGGGAGGACGATGTGCGCGGAATTGCAAAACTGGCGAATGAGCGCGACTTTTTTGTCGTGAGCGACGAGATCTACGCAGAACTGAGTTATGCCGGCCGTCATCACAGTATTGCGGCGCAACCGGGAATGAAGGAGCGCACGGTGCTGATCAGCGGTTTTTCCAAGGCGTACGCCATGACCGGATGGCGTGTTGGGTATGTGGCGGGGCCGCGGGATGTGATGCAAGAACTCTTGAAAATCCACCAGTACACCATCCTCTGCGCCCCGATTATGGGGCAAATGGCGGCCTTGGAGGCGCTGCAAAACGGAGCTGCGGAACGCGACCGCATGGTAGAAAGTTACAACCAGCGCAGGCGCCTGATTGTGGGTGGTCTGCGGCGAATCGGACTGGAGTGTCATGAGCCGAACGGAGCCTTTTACGCATTTCCCTCCATTCAAGCAACGGGTTTGAATTCTGAGGAGTTTGCCGAAGGGCTTTTGAAGGAAGGGCGAGTCGCCGTGGTGCCGGGACGTGTGTTTGGCGGGTCGGGTGAGGGGTATATTCGCGCATCTTATGCCACTTCTGTCGAACAGATTGAGCGGGCGCTGGAACGCATCGATCGGTTTGTCAACGCGCGGATGTTGCAAAGGGTCTAGGCTATTTTGCAAATGGGAGCATGGCAACAACGATGCCTAGCAGGATCGAGACAGGCAAAGTGAGGATCCAGGCGGTATACAGGCGTGTGACCTTGGCGCGGTTCAAATGGTGGTGGCGCAAGTCGTGGCCGACACCGATCAGGGCGCTGTCGATGGTTTGTGTGGTGCTGACCGGGCCGCCTAACAGCGCGGCGCCCATTACGACCAGTACGGACGTGAATTGAATGGTGGCGACGTGTTTTGGTTTGAGTTCGTAAAAGGCGTGGCTGATCGTTTGTGCGATGCGCCCGCCGCCCAACAGTGCGCCAATCAGCCAGACAAAGGTAGAGCCAAGCACGAGTCCCGGCGTGATGCGGAATCCGGGCGTGATGCGTTCGATCACGAGCAGCGTGGCGGCGAGACCGATCGCTTTTTCTGCGTCGTTCGCTCCATAGGCCATTCCTTGCAGAAATGACAAAACGTAAGACAGTGGGATCCAGAATCGATCCCACTTCGATTGTAAGGTTTGCCGAATGCGTCGCTCGATTTTGTAAAGGAATTCTCCTGCGAGGAATCCGAGTGTCACGGAGATGACGATGGCGAGCAGGGTCATCCAAAGCCCATGCCAGCGGATGGAGTGAAGTCCGAGCCGGTACCCGCCCACGCCAATCAATCCGCCGACAAGGGCGAGCGAGGTACTGGTGGGGACGCGCGCCAACCAACTGAACACGAGGGTCAGCAGCGTCGCCATCAAAGCCAGATTCAAAACGGAAATATCGCCAGATTGCAAGTGAATGATGTTGTTGCCGATGGTGTCGGCCACCCTTGCGCCAAAGACAAATGGCCCGACGATCATGCCGACAAGCAGCAGCGCAAACGTCAGACGCCACTTGTTACCGGCGTGTTCCACCAGTCCCATGAGATTGCCGCCGTCGTTCCATCCCGATATGCCTTGAAAGATCAACAATAAAACAAACGCAAGTGCCATCAACGCCCAATTCCTTTTGTTTTAAAATTGATACGCATGCACAATGTCAGAACTGCCGATGACACCTTTTGCCACGTCGTTGCCATCTACGACAAGCAGGTACGTGGTGTTTAGGTCGTTCATCATAGTAGTGGCTTCGCTGAGTGTGGCTTCCTCGTGAATGTGGCCGATTTTGTCGGGAAGAAGCGTCAAAAGCATCGTTTCGCCGAAGCCGAGTTGGATACCCTCCAGGATCTGCGATCTGGCCACGCTCCCCAGGATATTGCCCCGACTGTCATTCACGTTGGCAAACCACTCGGGCGTTTTGGCGATGACTTTGAGCGCTTCGCGGAGAGTCAGTTCGCCGTTGATGGTAAGTCGTTCTTTGGGCATGATCTCGTTGACAAGGACAGCGGCAAGTCGATCCGGGTTGCGCTTACGTAAAATGTCGACACCGCGCCTCTTTAGCTTCATGGTGTAGATGCTTTCGCGCGAAATTCGCACCGAGATGGCAGTCGCGATCACGGATGCCAGCATCAAAGGCAAAATCAGTTGGTAGTTGCCCGTCATTTCGAACAACATCACCATGGCGGTGATCGGCGCGTGTGCGGAGCCTGCGAACACCGCCGCCATGCCGACAGCGGCAAAGACGCCGTCGCTGACCGGCAAGTGTGGAAATATCATTTTCAAGATCAATCCATAGGCGCCGCCGAGCATAGATCCCATAAACAAACCCGGCGCGAACACGCCGCCAGAACCACCCGCCGCGAGTGTCAGGGAGGTCATGAACAGCTTCAGGAACAACAGGGCAATCAGCAGACCTAGTGCAAGGTGGTTGGTTAGCGCGTGTTCCACAGTTGGATAGCCGACGCCGAATAACTGTGGGAAAAAGTAACCGATGACGCCAAGGCCGATGCCACCCACGGCGGGTTTGAGCCACTCAGGAATTTTTTTCAAGCGATCAAAAAAGTCTTCAAAGACGAATAACACCCTGATGTAGAAGAAACCGTACAACCCGCCCATGATCCCTAAAATAGCAAACAATAGAAGAATCACCACTGTTGTAGTGACCGTGTAGTGGGGTAGCGGGAAGGACGCAAAATTGCCGAAGTATACCCGCCCGATTGCCGCTGAAATGACGGAGGAAATCACAATCGCGCTTACGTTGGCGAGTTCAAAACTGCCAAGAACGATTTCAAACGCAAACAGAGCCCCGCCAATGGGGGCGTTAAAGGTGGCGGCGATTCCGGCGGCGGCACCACAGGCCACTAGGGTCTTGATCGTGCGTTCACTGACGTGAAGCAGTTGCCCCAGCGTGGATCCCCATGCGGAGCCAATCTGAACGATGGGGCCTTCGCGACCGACCGATCCGCCGGAACCGAGCGTAATGGCGGAGGCGAGCGCCTTGACAATGACGATACGCGGGCGAATGAGGCCTTTATTCTGCGTAATCGCGACCATGACCTCAGGCACCCCGTGTCCTTTTGCCTCGCGCGCAAAAAAATAGACAATCGGTCCTACGATCAGTCCGCCGATAATAGGCACAAAAAAAGACCGGATTCCGTGAAAGGAAGCCAGTTGCGCTTGCGTCTGATGAAAAAATAAGTAGGTAAATTTTGTGATCATCCAGCGGAACGCCACCGCGCCGTACCCGCCGCCGATGCCAATGATCACTGCGTAAATTAACAAGGTGATTTGTTCCGAGAGAACACGATTCAGTGCGCGGTTCACAGATGAGAGCATGATACAAAAACCTCCAACAAAACATGGCCGCAAGAAAGACGGCGGCCATGACTTAATCAATTAGCATACCCACTATAAGTCTTTATATAAAAGTATCATTTGCAGCCCGTCAAATCAACCCAGGCAACTGGAACTAGGGTCAAGCTGCCGACGGGTTGGCAGGTGTCAGCGGGGCAGCGTCAATAGTAGGTTTTGGCGTTTTCCTCGTCGATCACGATTTGCAGGATCTCGCGAAAGCGTTGCGAGTGTACCACTTCCCGTTCGCGTAGGAAAATTAGTCCGTCTTGCAAGTCTCGATCATCGGTGATGTCGATCAGGTGCTGGTAAACGGCTCGCGCTTTCTCCTCCGCATCAATGTCCTCGTAAAGATTGGCGATGGGGTCGCCTTTAGCGGCAATGTACTTGGCACTGAACGGCACGCCGTTGCCGTCGACGTAAAACAGGTCATGACCGTGGTCGACGTAGTGGGCGCCGAGTCCGTGCGCGGTCATTTCATCCGCTGTCGCGTTGTGCAGAAGGTGGTGTACCATCGAGGCGATGATCTCAAGGTGCGCGAGTTCCTCTGTCGCAATATCTGTGAGCGTGGCGATGGCATGGCGGTTTTTCATGCCGTAACGCTGGTTCATGTAGCGCAATGCGGCGGCCAACTCTCCATCGGGGCCGCCGTATTGGGTGATCAGGAATTTGGCCATGCGGATATCCTTTTTGCCAACGCGCACCGGGTACTGTAGCCTTTTTTCATAAAACCACACATGAATCTCCCCCCGCTTAGGCTTTCGCCTACAGCGTATGCGGTGGTTCGCGTGGCGGTGAGTAATTGAGTGTTTCTAATATGTTATCCCTTAAAGCGATAGGCGCACGCCGGGTCTTCTGCCAGCGGATCACCGCTATGCGCATAAGCGCGAGCCCTTGACCCCCCGCACAGATCCTTCATATCGCAGTCGCCGCAATGCCCAGTGAACTCTGCATTGCGAATCTGCCGCAACACTGGATTTTCGCGGTAGATGGTGGCTAAACTGGTGTTGCGGATACTGCCAAGCGGCAACGGTAAAAAGCCAGCCGGGTAAACCGTTCCGTCGTAAGAAACGAAAACGATGCCCTTGCCGTCGCGGGTTTGGCTGGTCTGAGCCTTGGGCGCGGCGTCAGTGGAGCCAAGTCGTTCAATAAGTTCGCCCGCGAGGGTTTTGTAAAGGGGGCCAAGGTGGTAGGTAGTAGCCACCCGTTCAGGGTCGACGTGGGTGTTGAGTCCGTCGCGCTCGCGCCATTTAACGATGCGTCGGAAAAATGGTCCTTCCACCGTGCGAACGGTGAGATCGTAGGCAGATGCGTCGTACAAAAAGTGCGAAACGTCCTCGCATTCAACGGGATTCAGTTCGCGGCTGTTTTGTCCCCGTCCGACGTGAACGAGGAAAAACACCTCCCACGTTGCGACGCCGATGTCCTTTAGGATCTCTGCGATCGCCGGCAATTCGTGAACGTTGTCGCGCATGATCGCCGTGTTGACCTGAATGTGGAAACCCAGTTCCACCAGTTGGCGCATGGCTTGAAGGGTCTGTTCGAAGTGATTCGGTACGCCGCGGATCGCTTCGTGGGTTTCCGCCTTTGCACCGTCAAGACTGATCGACACCATCCGCACGCCGTGGGACTTCATTGCCTGCATGCGTTCCACCGTAAGATTGGGGGTGACGCTCGGCGACATGGCGACCGGGAGATCGAGGCTGCGCGCGTAGGCGACCAGTTCCATCGCGTCTTTGCGCATCAGCACGTCGCCGCCAGTCAGGATCAGCACTGGATATGGCTTGCCAAATTCGGTCAACGAATGAATGAACGCTTTGCCTTCGTCTGTGGAGAGTTCCCCCGGAAGCGGGTCTGCCATCGCTTCAGCCCGGCAGTGGGCGCAACTAAGCAAGCAGGAACGCGTTGTTTCCCAAAACGCAAGGATGGGACGTTCGTGATAGTTAAGGTTTCGCATAAGCTTAAACTTCTTTCCTTTGAGTGATAAGGTGAATGACCACACTTAAGTAAAACAGGTGCAATAGCAAGAATAAAGGGTGGAGAGGACTAGATAAATAGTCCTTATGGACTATATGCGGTTGGAAATGTCTTTATGAGTTTCAAATTGTGTGATTTGATTGACTCGTGTTACTATCATAATAGAAGAATGGATCGGCAGCGAAGGGATGCGTCGTGAAGTTGGAAATCGACTTTAATCAAGAATTGGCGAAGCTACGTCGTGATAATGACATTTTTCAGTGGTTGTTCCGTTTGTCGGAAGTGTTGTTGTTCCTTGAAGATCCATCGGAGTTGTGGACGCAGTTTCGGGATTTATTTATTCAGTTGATGAATCTGATCGGCGGCTGCTTTTTTCGGGTGGAAGATGGCGTGACCATATACTCTGAGTGTTTTGGCCGCATTCCGTTTTCCGACGAGTTCATGCTTGCCATTCGTGAAGATGTGCTCGGCGAGGAGGGTGATGCGGTTCGCGTACGTCCTCTGTTCATTGAACATGAAGGGCGCAGGTATCCCATGATAAGGTATAATCTGTCGCTTGAAAATAAAAATGGTGAGGTGGTGTATTTAATCCAGGCAGACGAAGACGACAGTCAAAAACTGATGCGATTTTTGCTGGATTATTACGGGATGGCAATTCAGTTGATCAGTCAACGCAAAAAACTTCGCGACCAGTTGGATCTGGATCCGCTGACTGGCATTTGGAATCGGCGCGCGTTGGAGTCCAATATGGAAGAGTATTTTCTTCGCAACAGCGGTCAACCGGCGGTGTTTGTGCTGTTTGATCTGGATTATTTTAAACGATTAAATGATACCTTAGGCCATTTAATGGGAGATGAGGCATTAAAGGCTGTCGCTGTTCACATACGTGGATCGTTGCGCAAAGGCGATTGGGTGGCTCGTCTCGGAGGAGATGAGTTTGTCATGGTTTTGCAGAATACGCGCTGGGGGGGACGTTGGGTCAAACAAATGCGCCGCATGCTTTCTTTTAGTCCGCTAGAAAAATACTCACTCGGAGTGACGGCGGGCATTGTCGAGATTCCGCGCGAGGCGTTTTCTTATCAAGAAGCGTATCGCCTGGCCGATCAACGGCTGTATCATGGCAAAAAGAAAGGAAAGAATATAGTTGTTTACCAACCAGACCAGGCCGAGTGGAAATTGTGAGCAATTTTTCGTAAAAAATATTCCCTGCAGAATAAATATTCACGAATAGATACTTGACAAGATTTTCTCTGTTCATGGAAAATGGGATTATAAATTAGTTTGATCAATTGATTTTGCGGAACACAGAAGCGGGAGGAATCGACATGCCTGTTGATATTGAAAAGCATGGAGAACGGATTGTTGTGCAGTTGGATGGACAGATGTACGTCCCGGATGCGGCAATGCTCAGGGAGCGTTTGCTGCAATACATGGACAAGGGCGTACAGGAAGTCGAGGTGAATATGAGGCAGTTAGACTTTATTGATAGTGCGGGTCTAGGCGTTTTGATCGGGATACACAAGCGATTGCTTGAACGCGGCGGGCATGTGACGCTGCGGGGACTGCGCGGGAGCGTAAAGGAACTGTTCACGTTAACGAGATTGGATAAGGTGTTTGAGATCAAGGATAGCGATTGAATTCGCAGGCTGTTCAAGAGGTGAGCCAGAATAAGGATAGCGAACAGATTTACCGGGCGTTCTGATGCCTGGCTTTGGACGTATTTGGAGTATGCGCACGATCCGATGGTCGTTGCAAACGCTGAAGGAATTATCTTATGGGTCAATCGAGCGTTTACGGAAGTGACTGGATATCCTCAGGAGTTTGCGGTTGGCAACTCTACGCGTATATTAAAGTCTGGGGTGCAAGGGTTAGATTTTTATGAAGCGTTTTGGAATTCGTTAATCGTAACGGGACACTGGTCTGGTGAAATATGGAATAGGCGTAGTGATGGTTCCCTTTACCGTGAGTGGTTGGAGATCTATCCGCTCAACTTCAAGGGGCAGGGTCGTTATTACTTTACTGTTTTTCAGGAGATTACCAACGAACGAGACATTACCCTCGACATTCAGATGGCGGGCAAGTTGCAGCGTTCGTTAGCGCCAAAACCTATCTTGGATAACAATGATGTACGCATTCAGACTGCCCAGAGAGGCATGTATTCTGTGACTGGGGATTTGTATGATTATCTGTGGCTTAACGATCGAGTGTTGATTGGTTTTATTGCCGACGTGATGGGTCATGGCATGTCGGCAGCCATGCAGGCGGGCACTGTGCGGGTGTTGTTCAAAGAAACGCTTCAGCAAATGACCGCATTGGGTGACGCGTTGAAGGTATTAAACAAGTCCATCGGTCACTACCTAGCCAACGACACGTTCGCGGCTGCTTTGTGTTTTATTGTCGACTTGGAGAGCCATGAGTTCCGATACGCTTCAGCGGGGATCCATACATTTTACCACCAAGATGGATTAGGCTTGCATAAGATTCAAGTGGATAGTCTCTACTTGGGTGTCGCCGAAGATGTTGAATTCAATGAGTACCGTTTGCGGTTGCATCGCGGAGATCGACTCTACCTGATGACGGATGGGTTTTATGACTTGTTGCCATCGACGATTCAATCGTTTCCCGTTGGGTTGGAAACGATTGACAAGGATATTGAGCGCTTTCTTGGGCAATTTTTGATTCAAGACGATATTACGCTAATGAACATAGAGGTACTCTGAAAAGGCGGCTGGGGAATGCTCGCATCGTGAGTGCGAATCCTCCTCAGCCGTTCTGTTCGCTGTTTGCACCGTGTGAGGCTCGCACTACGTTAAGGGATCGTGATTCCCCAACCATTCATTGGTTAAGGGGTGTGCGTTCGGCTTCCCGAACAAATAACCCTGCAATAAGGGATAGCCATGCTCCGATAAGTACTGGCCTTCCTCCACTCTCTCAATTCCTTCGGCGATGCAAATCGCGCCGACTTGGTATGCTTCATCTGCCACCAGTCTGGCGATCGATTGTTTGTAAGGGTTCTGATCAATGTGATGAACGTATTTACGATCCAGCTTGACGACATCCGGTTGAAGCTGTGCGATGCGATCGATAGTGTTCTGACCTTTGCCGACATCGTCGAGAGCAAGTGAAAATCCACATTCATGGCAAGCGTCGACGATGGTTTTCATATGATTGAGGTCAAGTAGCGCGTCATTTTCGACAATTTCAAATACGATTCTGGACGGCGAGATGTTTAATCGCTTTACTTCGGAATAAGTGAAGCGCATAAAATCATCGATAGAATAGATTGCCGATGGAACCAGATTGATGAATACCTTGGTATCGGGGGGACAAAATCGCGCCGATCGCAAAGCTTCGGTGCGGCAGTATCGATCCAGCTGATACAATCTGCCATTGCTAGCGGCTGTTTCGAAAAGATACTCTGGATCGATTGACCGTCCCGTATTCATCTTGCCCCTAGCCAGCAACTCATGCCCGTATAGTGTGGGTGTGTGACCGTCCCAACGGACGATCGGTTGAAATGCCATGTGCAGCCGTTTTGCGCGGATGATGTCGTCAATCCAGTGCGTCGAGCGGCGATTGATAATAAGATGCCAAGGAACCTCTTGCCCAATGACCCACCTATGCTCAGATAAAAAATCTCCAAAATGAAATTGCCACTTATCAAGGTCAAAATTGTCTCTCCAGTACGGCGTCAGTTCATGAACGGCAAAATCAGTCAACCACACGCTGAGAGGATCGTTCAGTTTGCGTGCCTCTCTCGCCAAAAAGATGTGATTGGGTATGGAATGAATGCGCGTGTATGTATCTGGAAACTTGACGATCAAGCCGCGCTTGGGAAGCCAATCATTAGGAATGGAGGACATTGGGTTACACTCCTTTCTGAGCTAAATTTAGTCTAATCGACAGCTTTCAGGCAGTCAAACGATTCTATTAATCATAGGAAAAAAAATTACAAAACTTTATGAAATCTGATTGCGATCCGTGCTGATTAGGATTAGCATAGTCTTGTCATCGTTGTGGGTGATTGTGGGGGGATCATGATGGAGATTGTTAGGGCGCGTGGAAAGAAAACTGAATTACGGCGTCTGGCGTCAAGGGAAGGCGAGGACAGTGTGTTTCCGCTTGTTTGGTATGCGGTCATGTGGTCGAAAGAGCTGGTGCAACATCCGATTAAGCGCACGGTGGCGGGGTTGGATTTGATATTGTTTCGTGATCAGAGCGGGATTGTCCGTTGCGTCGATGCGTGTTGTCCCCATCGTGGTGCGGATCTTTCTTTAGGGCGAATTGAAGGCGGAACGCTGCGCTGTGCATACCACGGATGGGCGTTTGATGGAGAGGGACACTGCGAGCGTATTCCCGCCCACCCTGCTCGCTCGATTCCGGAGTTTGCTAATCTACTATCATATCCTATCCAGGAAATAGCAGGACTGGTGTGGGTATACCCCCAAGCGAATGGCGATGTGCAGCCATCATCATTAGAAGTGTTCCCTGAACTTACGGATGTGCGTTATGTGTTGGCGCCGTATGATGCCAAGTGGCAGGCTCATTTCACGAGAACAGTGGAAAGTGTTCTGGATGTGGCGCACCTTGCGTTTGTTCATAGGAAGACCATCGGCAAACGTTTGAACCCCGAAATCCGCTCGTTAGACTTTGAAGTGAAGGGGCGGGATCGGATCCAAATTAAAAACGGCGGCGGCATCCTGGATTACATTTTTCCGCAGCAGTGGCTACTGCGACCTGATCAAGGCGGTAAGCAAGGCTTCATCAACTATGTGACCTTCACCCCGGTCAACTCCCACAAGACCATGATTTTCGGTTATGCTGGGAGAACGTTTCTGCGTCGGGTGCCGTTTGTCACGTCAATGTTTTCCCATTACAGCTTAAAAATCCTGGAAGAAGATCGGAAGGTGGTGGAAAGTCAGCGCCCACGTCCAATTCCAAAGTCGATGCAAATGGAAGCCCATGTGCCTGCTGATGGGCCGCAAGTGCGTTTTCGGCAGCGGTGGTATCAGTTTTTATTATCGGATGAGGAAAAGATCGTGTTGCGCAGTCGCTCCTAAGTATGGTGCAAGCCTTCGGTTTGACCGTTCTCTTCCAAACTTCGCTCGAACAAGCGAGTCGACGCAAGCAGTGCCGCAAAACCAATCACAAGAATGGCGGCGGCGATCCAGAACGGAACCTGCATGCCGAACAAAGGCCCCATAAAACCGCTGAAAATCGGCGCGATTGCTGCGCCTGCCCAGCGCAGGAAGTTGTAAGTGCCAGACGAAATAGAGCGGGAAAACGGTGAGATTTCCATGGCTAGCGTTGTGAACAAGGCGTTGGCGATGCCGCAAAAAAATCCCGATACCACGATGATCCACAACAACGCCATGCCGTGTACAAGCGCTGCGGCGACGAACACAGCAATCAATCCCAGCAGATTGACTTGCAATAGTCGCACGGGACCAAAGATTGGCCGTAGCCAATTCACTACGAATACAGAGGAAATGCCGACAAGAATGCCCCAAGCAAAGTACGTGAATCCAAGTTCTATACTGCTCAGCCCTTTCAGTGTCAGCGGCGAATAAGCAAGAATGGTGAAAAAGGCGTAACTGTACGCAAGACCGATCAGTGCGTTGGTCAGGACGGCCGGGTGGCGCATGGCGCGGAACAAGTCTTGCGCGGATCGGGGCGCTTCTCGATTGGTTTCCTTGACTGTAAAAAAGGTAAATATCAGGGCGATCAGCATGAGCATCGAGGTGCCGTAAAACGGAAACCGCCACGACAGATTCCCCAAAAATCCGCCGATCAAGGGTCCTGAGGCGATGCCAAGACCAAGCGCCGCTTCATACAGCGTGATGGCCGATGCCATACCGCCGCTGGAAGCGCCGACAATGATCGAAAGCGCGGTCGAGGTGAAGAACGCATTGCCGAGTCCCCATCCTGCTCTAACGGTGGCGAGCATCGCGATGTTGGGAGATCGACCCGACAAAAAGGCGAACACGACGACAAGGGTCAGTCCAATCAGCATCACCTTGCGTCCACCGAGTCTTGTTGCCATCACACCCGAGATCAGCATGGTTACGGCCATCACTGCAATATAGCTGGTGAACAGCCACTCAACTTCAAAAGGGGTGGCGCCCATCGCCTTGCCAATCAGCGGCAGCAGAGGGTCAACAACGCCAATCCCCATGAAAGCAATCAGGGTGGCGAATGCGGTGGCAATGACCGCAGGTGGAAATCGTTTGAACATGAGAAACTCTCCTTGGTCATTTCGGTTGCCGAAATTATACATGATCATTCTCGCCATTTCAATTTGGAGTTGAAATGGCGAGAATGATCAATTATGCGTATTCCCACGGCCACGGCTGTTCGACGTAGCCAGCGCGGTTAGCGACGCGCTCGTCGCCAAATCCAGTGAGCGGTCCGTACTGTTGTTCATAAGTTTTGCGCAAGGTGCGAAGTCGCTTGTTCAGCGTCGCGTAGTCTTGCAGTGCATCTGGATCACCAGGGTGGGAATCCAGATAAAGCTGAATTTCCAATAAGGCAAACGACGTCGCCTGCAGATCGATCATGAGATTGTTGTCGTACGCGATCATTTCGCCTCGTCCCCCCTGCTAGCGTGGGAATGTACACGCTTGCGATAATGATCGTCCAACCACAAAAACAGAGTGCCTTGGGACAAAGCCGTGGAAAGGTCGTATTTTTTCATTTCCGCGTACGGGTAGGGGGATGCGCCGCCGGGAAAACTCAAGGATTCTTCCGCCATACCATCGCTCCTTTATCGTCTGGGCTGTTATACCATATGCGCGGCGTGGAAATGTGCGCCTCACGCATGTAGAAGAACGATGGCGGTACACAACGAACGGGTATGGGAGATGCTGACTTGCGTGTGGATGCGGGGGAACACCTTCAACCACTCGAACAAATCCCCATTAAATGACAGATGAGGGAGGCCGCTAGCGTTTGCGAGCGTCTGAATCTCGTTGAAGGCGAAAGGCGGAGCATGGTGGTCGCCAGGCAGATCTGGTAAACGCTCTTCGTAAAGGGCGCTGAGTGCTTTGAAGGCGGCTTCCTTGGCGGCGAATCGGCCTGCGTAATACTCTGCCACGCGCCGTTCAGAAGTCAGCGCAACCGCCTGGTCTTGTTCAGCCTGAGAATACACACGTGCGACAAAGCGCTGGTTGTTGATCGCGCTGGCGATCCTGTGAATTTCGATCAGATCAATTCCAATGAACAAGGAAATCCCTCCAAGACATCATTCAAGAGCGGTGTAATGAGTGTAGCAAAATGGAATGAAGAATCCGATAAAGGTTGCACCGCATTTTTTCTTGTGCTATACTCCACAAGTAGCTTTTTGAATGCGGTCGTGGCGGAATTGGCAGACGCGCAAGATTCAGGTTCTTGTGCCCGTCAGGGCGTGGAGGTTCAAGTCCTCTCGACCGCATACAGAGTATAGAAAAACGCGCAGATGAGTCTGCGCGTTTTTGATGCGTTAATGAATCGTCGTGCTGATTCCTTATGTCTTGCGCGGTGGCGGAGAGAGTGGGATTCGAACCCACGAACGGCCTTTTGAACCGTTGCTCGTTTTCAAGACGAGTGCCTTCAACCACTCGGCCATCTCTCCACAGGTGTATTGGAGATTGTATCACAATGATTAAAAAAACTCAATGTTCATGGCAGCGTGTGGATTTGAGTGCTTTCTTGATAGTAAGGAGTGGGGATGATAAAGTGATAGACAGAAGTATCTTTTTTATTGTAAGGAGATGGGTTGTGTTTGCGGACTTTGTCGAGAGAATGCCCAATGTCGATGGGATGTTCGGGGTGTCGACGTGACATTCAATGAAATTCTGGCTTGGCCGATTCCTGTGCTAATTACAGATACGCAGCGAAATGTGTGGTTCTTTAATGAACGATGGCAAACCCTATACGGCGCAAATCGTGAGAAAGTATACGCTCAATCTGCCGCTATGGTGCGACTTGGACTCGCGAAGCAGTCTGATTACGACAAGATCATCGCTAGTCTCATGCAATCCGGCGTCTGGTCGGGGGCTGTGGTCAATCGTCATTTTGAGGATAAGCACTACATGGTTATTTTGTACACGGTTTTTAAGTGGGAGGTTGAGGGTCAATCGGTCTATGTTTCGTTGCATCAACCGATTGACTTGATGAGTGTGGAAGGCACAACTGCAATCGGGTCGCTGAATACCGTTGAGGGCATTTTTCTTAAAACGATCGCAAAGATTGCGGAATGGAACGATCCTGAACAAGAGCGTCACGTTTGGCGAGTTTCTGCCTTGTCGAGGTGGATTGCGGAGATGGCGAGTACGGTAGGACTTATTGCAGATGAAGACGTAGATGTGATTGAAGCGGCCAGTGTCGTGCATGACATCGGCAAAGCGGCCGTTCCGAAGGAGATTCTCTTTAAGCCAGGCGGACTTTCGGAAGGTGAGCGCACGCATGTTAAAGACCACACGGTCATCGGTGGCGAGATGATCGACGTGCTTTATTCGCAAATGAACTCTATTCACAATTTGTACAGAAAATTATTTGAGTTTGCAAAAGACTCTGCATTAACCCATCATGAGTGGTGGAATGGCCATGGGTATCCCAAAGGGTTGGCGGGTGAGGAGATCCCTGTCGTAGGCAGGGTGGTGGCTTTGGCGGACGTGATTGACGCTTTGTTATCCAAGCGTCCGTACAAGGCGTCGTGGCCGCCTGACAAAGTCAAAGAGTACATTATGCAAAGCAGCGGAAAGCAATTTGATCCCCTATTCGTGCATTTGGTGATTGCAGAGTGGGATGCGAGGCCTGTCGAGGAATAATGTCGTCATGATTAGGAGGTCGCAATGAGAAGGCGATTGGAGTTTCAATTGACGATCGTGACAATGGCAGTGGCCGTGATCACGCATGGCATCAGTAATGGAATCCACATTTGGGATCGTATCCATCCGATTAGCGGTGCCCTTTTTACTGGCATCACTGCGTTTGATATGATCAGTGGCGTGTTTTGGCAAACCTTGCTGGTGTGGCTTGCAGGGCACTACATCTTAAAGCAATTGAACCAATTGCGCGATTCTATCGACGAGGTAAGCAATCGGAATTTTGACATCCAAGTTCCCGTTCCGCGCATTCAAAACGAAATATACAAAGTTGCTTTGGCGTTTCAGAACACCGCAGCAGTACTCGGTGAGTACCACGAACAGATGGGACGATCTGTGCAACTTCTGAATCAGGCAGTGGGCGAAGTCGATGACAAGATGCGTGTTGCTGCGGAAGGCGCACATTTGATTAATCAGGCGATGAAAGAAATCACCGATGGGGCCATGCAGGCGGCTGAATCCGCTGATGCACAGATGCGGGAGGCCGATGAGTCGAAGGTACTGGTTGACCGACTCGAAAAAGGGGTGCAGTCGGAAAATCAAGCGGTTCGCACGTTGAACGACGCCATTACGGCGGGGGCTGGACGCACTGCCCAAATTGCCTCTGAAATGCAGTCGGCAAGCGTCGCCGCATCGCAAACCAACGCGAAGACCCGTCAACTTGTCGAACGGGCTGAGAACGTGGAGGAGATCTTAAGAAGCGTGGAATCTGTTGCGGAAAACACGAACATGATTGCGTTGAACGCTTCTATTGAGGCGGCGCGTGCTGGAGATGCGGGCAGAGGGTTTGCGGTTGTGGCCAATGAGGTCAGGATTCTGGCGGAGCAAAGCCAAGAAGCGAATAAGCAGATACAGCAAGTGGTGCGCTTGATGGTCGAGGACATTAACAACGTCAATAAGGCTGTCGGTGAAACGAGCGCGTCGTTTTCCCGTGTTGAACAGGCGCGCAAAGACATTGAAGCGGCGTTTGCCACCATTCACGAATCAGGTCGCGTAGTCGATGATGTTGTGCAAAACGTGTTGCGCGAATTTGCGAAGCAACGCGAACAAACCTCGCGTTTGCAGGAACAGGCTCATCGTATCAATGGAGCGGTGCAACAGGTGATGGCGCTGACGCAAGAGGTATCGGCGACGACGAACGACCAAAATCTCGCTGTGGAATCGGTTGGCAGTACCCTTGCACAACTGCGCAATGTGGCGGAAAATCTGGACAAATTGCAAAATTGATGGATGGACTTTCTGAATATGGGCGACGATGTGATGTGGTTTCACGATAATGATGCATAAATAAAAATTAGTATAATTTCGCTGATGAATGACCGGATTCAGTTGGGTGTAACGACAATCTATCACTTTTTGTTCGACCCGCTGACGATCGGATTGACTCTTCTTTTGGCCATTCTCGAAACGATGTATGATCGATCTTTGTCGGACACTTGCAAGCCCAGCACCTTGTGCAGGCGCAGCCGATGAAGAAGGCCGCTTCGGAGGGGATTTAACAAACCACGCCGCCACATGCGCCGTGTTCGATCGCTTTGCCTTACATCGCTAACGCGATGAGGTGGATGATGACGGAAGTCGGTGAATACAATGATAGCGGCACTCGTGCAACTATTACTTGCAGCCACGCGGCTTCGAAGAAAGTTAAAAATTGTTCCACTTATTGTTATCACTTTAGTTGGATTATTTTTCGTCTATTACAAAGGGATTCATCTTAGTATACAGTCCGATATAAGTCAAACCTTTTTAGGGCTTGTAGTTGGCTTAGTATATATGATCTGTATGTTTATGTTAACGTTTCTTGTTTCTATGTGGGATGTAATTGATCCGAACTATAAGAAAACGTTACAATTTGAGATCGATTCCTTTTTCGATCTGATCCACTCCGATGTATCCATGACAAAGCAAGCTTTTTCTCAGGCGAGGCAGAAAATATCCCATGAGCCATTCAAAAGATTGTTCGACACCACTGTCCAATTGGGACGTTCTGAAGACGGGATGGATACTTTCAAGGGTTTGCACGTGAGTGCCATCGATGGAACCACCATTGCTTTAGAAAAGGGAACCCGCTTTGCAACATAGTTTACGGTTGCAGAAAATGGGCATTTCAAATGATCTGATTATTTTTGACAGAGGTTAGGCGTCAGCGCAACGGATTGCACAGCTTTTTGAGTCTGGTGTTCATTTTCTGATGCGTATCAAACCAATGTCAATATCCTAATCGGCAAATTGAAGGATCACCTCGTTTTTGCGGTGTTGGAACCTGATCCTAATAAGAGGGACCGCGCACTGAAAAAGGTGCTGGCTGTCATCGCTAAAAATCGAACTCCCATACGACCAGGGGAGCGGCAAGCATGAAGACCTGCTGGCGGTTGACGGGTTGTACCGTCAGATGTGGGATGCCCAACAGCAGTTAATCTCTTATACCAATTCGCTGCCGGGTAAGCGATAGTAGTTCAAGGTAATGGTGTTAAAAGTTATATAGTCTAATAGAGCTAATTTTGATAGTCCATTCAATAGTAGTGAGATGGTTCGAAAAGTGCCACTATGAGAGTGGAAACCCTTCGTAAAGGGATGAGCGCGTGACACTCGAACGCAGATTGTTCACAGTCGCTACGTTGGATGCTTGCTTGTATTTGAAATTGTAGCTTCCATATTTTCTCGCAGTGTCGCGTTGCTCTCTGATGTGGCGCATGTGGGAACCGATTTTCTCAGTGCGCTGTTGACGCTGTTTGCGGAAAGACTGGCGCACCGACCAAGTACGAAATTGATGAGTTACGGATTTTCGCGCGGAACGGTGGTTGCTGCGTTTGTCAACGGGTTTTCGCTCATTTTGTTATCCGTGATTATTTTGGGGCAGTCGGTGGTACGTCTGATTTATCCAGAACCTGTTAAGCCGGTTTGGATGATCGTGGCTGCGTTGATCGCGTTTTTGGTTGATGGCGTGATCGTTTGGATGCTTGTACACGGAGTTAACTCTAGTATTGAAATAGATGTTCAATAGTGTATAATAGTATACATGAAGAACGTTATCGGCATTACACAAGCGG
>JAJZCL010000094.1 GCA_021846165.1 Bacillota bacterium
GTAATAGAGCCGCTTGCATTCGTTGTAATAGGCGTCCGTTTTCGCCTTTAATGCCCAATTGTAGACATAGCGAACACACCCGAAGGTTCGGGAAAGTAATTGCGCTTGTTCTACTGTAGGGTAGAAGCGAAACCGATACGCCTTGGAAGTTTTCATAGTTACATTATATCGTGTTGAATGTAAAATGAAAAGATTTGCCTAACGGCAAGCGTCTTACTGTGTGCCCCATTATGGAATGGCACACTATGAATCTACTGGCGACATTGATAAAGCGAACGCCCTAAGAAACGCATACGCGAATTGGCAAGCGACGTAATGTTCCCTTTATGCGGAGTCGCGACAACATGCCTATGTGACTGTTAGAGTGACTAACGCATAGCGCGAGTTTCTCGTATCCCGTTCATAAGAAAATGACACATTCACGTTGAGATTCGGCCATGACTGGTTGACAAACGAATACGGGATACGAAAATTATACACGGTGCCTTGAACAGTTGACAATTTCGATAAAAACACTTCAAAAGAACTCCATGTAGAATACGTGTTTTGCGGTTCTTCAGCAGACAGACCTGTCTGTGTTAACAATTGTCGATCTTGAGGATTCTTTGAGTGTTCCAGCACCTGAATAAAGTTGGTATTCGCAACGGGTAGACCATTTTTGTTCCAGCGATGATCTTTCGCCATTTGCGCTGACGTGAGGTTGAAGTAATTGTACTGCACTTGCCCTGGTTGATTCGGAACAGGATCATCCCACGTCGTGTCCAACTGATACCATTTTCCGTTCAAGTCCACTTCATTCCAGGCATGCGACTGTGTTCCGAATGTCGAGTTGGTGGCCGTGCCCGAAATCAAAATATTAGGAATTCCTGCCGCATTCAAAAGTTGATAAGTGAGCATCGCATACCCCTGACACACGGCAGAATGCTGAAAAAGCGCATCATAAGCAGTATAGTTTTGCAGAGACAGATCATACGCCGTGTTCAACACCACGTAATCGTGAATCGCTTTTTCTTTTTGATACACATCCATGCCAGGTTTGATGATTCTCGCAATTACTCTCTTTACACCTTGCAAAACCGACTGATACTGCGACCTGGATTCGTTGTAAACCACAGAAAAATCAGCTTGGTTCCCCATTAATGTGTAGTTGTAACTGGAAATATCCATGGCTAGATAGGCGTCTGATTGGATCGCGGTTTTTAGCTCCTTCGTCAACACGCCCATTGATGTCGTGGAAAGTTGTACTGTGAATGCGGTCTGCCTGGCTTCCAGATGAGCAAGAATCGCTGTTTCATCGGCATTCAGCGTTTGACTAGCAGCAACCGCTGCGGCAGGAAAAGTTCCCACGCCAAGCACCATCACCGCCAGAATCCAACGCAACTTATTGTCACGCATACAGCACACCTCCTTTCAAGTCATTACGATCCAAATCGATCGCTTTTTCGAGTCAAGTCGAAAAAACAACGTGAGAGTCCTCACCAGGACTCCCACGCACAATTACGCTTCCAGTTGGGTTTTTGCGAGATTGGCGAGTTCGGCGAACGCGCTCGCGTCCGCCACGGCGAGATCGGCCAGCATCTTGCGGTTGACCTCAACGCCTGCCTGCTTCAGGCCGTACATCAAACGGCTGTAGTTGAGCCCGTTCCTGCGCGCTGCCGCATTGATGCGTTGAATCCACAGACGGCGGAAGTCGCGCTTGCGCGTCCGACGATCCCGGTACGCATACATCAGCGACTTCATCACCTGTTGGTTGGCAGTACGGAACAAACGATGCTTAGAACCAAAATACCCCTTGGCCAGTTTTAAGATCTTCTTGTGACGGCGACGGGTGACCGTTCCGCCTTTGACTCTTGGCATGACAAATCCTCCTTCAATAACAGGCGCAGACCACTGCGCACGTTGCCCACTTCATTTACAGGTAGGACACCAGTTGTTTGATGCGCTTGTAGTCTGAACTCGACACCATTCCCGCATGGCGCAGTTGGCGCTTGCGCTTCGGCGATTTAGACACGAACAGGTGGCTCGTGTAGGCGTGGCTACGCTTGATCTTACCCGATCCCGTCCGTTTAAAGCGCTTGGCCGCGCCCCTGTGCGTCTTCATTTTCGGCATGTCTGATCCTCCAGTTCTTGATTACGAGGTTTTTTCCGTGTTACCTTTGTGTTCTGTCTGCGGCTTGGGATTGAGAATAATGATCATACTGCGGCCTTCGAGGCGAGGCGAGCGTTCCAGCACGCCATAGGCCTCCACCTGCTTAGCCAACTTCTCCAGCACCGCCTGACCGATTCCGGGGTGGGTGATCTCCCTGCCGCGAAAGCGAACAGCCGCCTTGACCTTGTCGCCTTCCTGCAAAAACTTGATGGCCGCCTTGACCTTGGTGTCGAAGTCGTGCTGCTCGATGTTCGGCGTCATGCGAATTTCCTTGATCGAAACCACTTTCTGATGCTTGCGCGCTTCCTTCTCGCGCTTGCTCTGCTCATACTTATACTTGCCGTAATCCATAATCCGGCAAACCGGTGGTTTGGCTGTCGGCGCCACGTTGACGAGATCCAAGTTCTTCTCCGCCGCAATCCGCAGCGCCTCGCGCAGATTGACAATTCCCAACTGCGCACCTGCCTCATCGATCAACCGCACTTCACGCGCCCGAATCTGCTCGTTGATTTGCACGTCCTCTTTGCTAATCGAACAACACCTCCAGTGTCTTGAGTACTGCCACATATACCGCCAACTTGCAACAAAAAAGGCGCAGACTGTGTCCGCACCTGAACGCTTGCTGTCGCATGAAAAGACTTCGCTTCCGAATTCACATGAGAGCGAACCCTTTGGCGCCATTCGGGCCGACAGGTGAGAAGCGAACGCTTCTACTTAATGCTGCATAGTCACGCTGATTGTAGCACGATCAGCCATCCGTTGCAACTGCCCGGCCGCGCAGCGCAATTTCCTCCACCAAAAAGCGTGCAAACTCATGGTATTGCCGCGCTCCGATTTCCCCTTCGCCGCGCTTGCGCACCGCCACCGATTCCGCCTCCGCCTCGGCGGCACCAACTACCAGCATGTACGGCACCTTATCCAGTTGCGCCGCGCGAATCTTGTACCCGATCTTCTCATTGCGAGCGTCCACTTCCACGCGCACCCCGAGCGCCCGAAGGTGATCCGCGACCTTGTCGGCATACGCCTTTTGTCCCTCCGTCACCGTTAAAAGACGCGCCTGAATCGGCGCCAGCCAGAGCGGGAACGCCCCCTTATAGGTTTCAATGAGGAACGCCACCATCCGTTCCATGGTGCTGACGATCCCGCGGTGTATCACAACCGGACGATGGGGTTTGCCGTCCTCGCCAATGTATTCAAGCAAAAACCGCTCCGGCAGATGAAAATCCAATTGCACCGTGGACAGCGTCTCTTCTTTGCCAAGCGCCGTTTTCACCTGCACGTCGAGTTTCGGCCCATAGAACGCGGCCTCTCCTTCCGTCTCCGTGTAAGACAAGCCAAGGTCGTTTAAAGCCTTGCGCAGCATGTTCTCCGCCTTGTTCCACATCTCGTCGTTCGCCACATACTTCTCCGTGTTTTTCGGGTCACGCAGCGAAAGCCGATAGGAAAACTCACGAATGCCAAAGTCGTCATACACCCGCTCGATCAGGCGCACGAGGCGGGCAAACTCATTCTCAATCTGCTCGGGCGTCACGAACAGGTGTGCGTCGTTTAACGTCATGGCGCGTACCCGTTGCAGCCCAGACAACGCCCCCGACATCTCGAACCGGTGCATCATGCCAAGCTCCCCGATCCGAAGCGGAAGGTCGCGGTAGCTGCGCATTTCTGATTTGTATACCATCATGTGATGCGGACAGTTCATCGGCCTCAACACCAGTTCCTCGTTCTCCATCTGCATGGGCGGAAACATGTCTTCATGGTAGTGATCCCAGTGACCGCTGATCTTGTACAGTTCGACGCTACCGAGTACCGGGGTATAGACATGGTCATAACCAAGGCTTTCCTCTAGGTCGACGATGTAGCGCTCAATGACGCGCCTGACCTTGGCGCCATTCGGCAGCCATACCGGCAATCCTGCCCCCACCTCCCGCGCCATCGTGAACAGCCGCAGCTCCTTGCCGATGCGTCGGTGATCCCGCTCCTTTAACTCCTCCAAGTACTTAAGGTGCGCCTCCAGATCCGACGCCTTAGCAAACGCTGTCGCATAGATCCGCGTCAACTGCTCCCGCTTCGCATCCCCACGCCAGTACGCACCCGCCAAGTGCAGGATTTTGAACGCCTTGATTCGACCTGTCGACGGCAGGTGCGGACCGCGGCAAAGATCCGTAAACTCCCCTTGGTGATACACGGTAATCGTTTCACCTTCCGGTAAGCCCTGAATCAATTCCACCTTGAACCGGTCTTCGCGTTCGGTGAAAAACGCCAGCGCCTGCTCTTTCGTCCACACCTCGCGCTCAAGCTTCAAGTCGGCCTTGATGATCGCCCGCATTTCTTTTTCAATGTCGGCAAACTGATCGGGCGTGAACTCGTGATCGGCAAAATCGTAGTAAAACCCATCTTCGATCACCGGACCGATGGCGAACTTGACACCCGGGTACAGACGATTGACCGCTTGCGCCATGACGTGAGCGCTGGTGTGACGAAGCACCTCCAGTCCCTCCGCTGAGTCGAGGGTGACGATCTCCAGCGCCGCCCCGTCTTCCAGCACATGCGACAGATCGACCAGTTTGCCGTTGCTTTTTCCTGCGACCGCCTGCCTGGCAAGCCCCGCGCTGATCTGCCCCGCTGCGTCGTATACGCTTGCGCCACTGTGAAATTCGCGGACAGAGCCGTCTTTGAGTGTGATGCGAATGGAATCCGCCACTTCTGTATCCCCCTCTGATTGATAAGCAAATGTGAAAAAGCACTCTCACCCCTATCTGATGATAGGGACGAGAGCGCTGACCGTCGTGGTTCCACCCTAATTCGCACCACTTTCGCGGTGCCTCGATCCGCTTAACGCGCGGCGCACGTCCTGCTTACCGTCGCTTGCGCAACTTTTCACAGACAGCTCCAGAGTGGTGGCAGTCTGTCAGTTCCGCAGGCAAACTCACACCATTCGTTCGCCCTCTCTGACCGGTTGCACAGACTGTCGTGTCTCGTTCAATGCCTTCTATGTAAACATGATGAAACATATTGGGAGAAATTATACGCGCATATGTTGCGAATGTCAACGGGTTACGATGTGTATCGGCGTGCCGAGCGCCACATCCGCCGCCTCCATGACTATCTCCGGCAAGGTCGGGTGAGCGTGAATCGTAAGCGCCACGTCTTCGAGCGTCGCGTTCATCTCAATCGCCAGTCCCAGTTCCGCGACCAGGTTCGACGCCTCGGCACCAACCACCTGTGCGCCAACAAGAACGCCGCTTGCCGCGTCAGCGACGAGTTTGACGAACCCGACGCCAGCACCCATCGACACCGCGCGACCGTTGGCTGCATACGGGAAACGCCCAGTTATCGCCTTACCGCACTTCGCTTCCGCTGCCTTCTCATCAAGCCCCACCGTGGCAATCTCCGGATCGGAAAACACCACCGTCGGCATGCAGGCGTAGTCGACCGCCACGCGCTGACCAGCCGCCGCCTCTGCCGCCACCTTCCCCTCATACGAAGCCTTATGAGCGAGCGCCGCACCCGCCACCACATCGCCAATCGCGTAGACGCCCGCTGCCTTGGTCTGACCCGTCGAGTCGACAGGAATCAACCCATGATCATCTGTCGCAATCCCCGCCGCCTGCAACTCCAGCCCGTCCGTGTTCGGGCGCCTGCCCACCGTGACCAACACGTAGTCAGCCTCGACCGCGCGGTCTTCACCGTTCGCGTCGTAGACCAACCGCACGCCGTCCTCCGTCGACGACACAGACTTGGCGAGCGCGTTCGTGTAGACCTCTACGCCCCACTCCTTCAACCCGCGCGCCACGAACCTCGTCGCGATAGGATCGAGATTCGGCAAAATCGACCCGGTGCCTTCGAGAATCGTCACCTTTGCTCCGAACTTGGCATACGCTTGCCCGAGTTCGACGCCTATGTAGCCACCACCCACGATCGCGAGACGCGTTGGCACCTCAGGCAGCGCCAACGCCTCGGTCGACGTCAGCACGCGCCCGCCATACGGCAGCGAACGCAACTCCGCAGGTCGTGATCCAGTCGCGATGATACAGCGCTTAAAACGGTAATTGTGCGCCTCTGTTTCCGTCATCACCCTGACTTCGGTCGGGCTGACAAAAAAAGCCTCTCCCTTGACCACCGTCACCTTGTTGCCTTTAAGCAACGTATCGACCCCCTGCGTCATTTGCCGGACAACGCTGTCTTTCCACACCTGCACTTTCGTAAAATCCAAGGTCACCGCATGCGCAATACCCGGCACCTTCGGCTTTTGACCCGCCGCATAGTCCTCTGCTGCGACAATCAGGGCTTTGGAGGGAATGCACCCGCGATTCAAACACACGCCGCCAATTTCGTCTTTTTCTACGAGCGTCACCCGCATGCCGAGTTGCGCCGCCCGAATCGCGGCCACATACCCGCCAGGGCCACCGCCGATCACCAACATTTCCACTTCTTCCGTCAATTCACCAACAACCAAGTATTCCACCTCCATCAAAAACTACTTCGGTTGTGCAAGCAAAGGCTTGATCACGTTCAACGCAAGTTGCGCCGTGGTGTCAACAGTTGACACCACGTGACTCGATATCGACGCGGTCTTCGTCCCATTCACGGTGTTGTTCGTGTTGTTCGTGTTGTTCGTGTTGGCGACCACTGCGTAGTAGTATTATTAGAATTTATTTAAATTATCTTTCAGCAGCAGATTCATTGTACCACGAAATCATTGATGATAAGTAACTACTCAGAGGTGACAAAATCCCCTGGACAACTCTCCATCCGTCATTTAT